>PUNB01000030.1 GCA_003552565.1 Lentisphaerota bacterium | reverse complement strand
GTGTTGTCCGATGGATACATGAAGCTTCCGGAGTGGCTATGTATGAAGCGGGGATCGAATTTGAAAATCTTACTCCGGAAGCGACTGCGCTGCTGGATGAATATGTTCGTCAAAAAAACAAGAACGAACAGGGCTAGAAGAGAAATTTATGAACAACGAAAACACGCCGGATAAGAACGAGGTGTTGGGTGTGGCTGAGATGGCTCGCAATCTGGCTATCATCCTCAACACTTCGGTGGTTTATCATCAACGCCATCCGGTTTTTCTTCGGGCTGTTTCTGATCGCTGGCCGGAAATAGTTCAAGTCCTGCAAGCCTCAAAAGGTTCAGTTGAGCTTATCTTCTGGGAAGGGCAGGTCTTTTTTAATGGTGTCTCAGTTGAGCCTGGCAATACCATGTTAAAAAAACTGACGGCGAACTTAAATGGCAAAGGTGTAAAAGGTCTAGCCTGGAGTAAAAACTGTACTCAGAATGAATTGATAGAGCTGGTGGATGCTCTCAATAATGAGGTTGGCAAAAGCAGCGGCTCCTTGGAAGAAGCCCTCAGGAAACGCGGAGTGAAGAGTATCCGTGAGATTCGTCAAACGGCGGTGGATTATTCCAGTGGAGAGCCGGAAAAAACAGCCGCCAAAACCGAAGAAACTCCAAAGGATAGAAGCAGAAAGACCACTGATTCCCCCCGCGCATATCAGAGTGCCGCGGCGCCGGTTTTTGAACTTAACATGGGGGACTTTGATAGTAATGAAAATGTTTCGCCAGATAAAAATGAAACTTCCTTCAGAAGGGAGAGAGAAGAGGCAGATGTTGATCAGGAAGAAGACCCGGCGGTTTCTCGTATACGCTCTCAGTGCCATCAAATTCTGACTGATTATGAATTGGGTAAAACCACCAAATATCAGGCTACCCAGGTATTGGCCGAAAAATTCAAAAAGGATCTTGATGAGAGAACCCACGAAATTCGCCAGCAGACAGAGGCGAAGATAAAAAGATTGGAAAATATCAAAGATCTGGTCATGCTGGAACTGGAACAGCGGGCGCTGGCGGCCTTGGTGATCACTCCTAATTTGCGTGTTTTGAGTATGAATAGGTCAGCCAAGGAATTGTTGGGGGACATTGAGTGGCTGGATGTAAAAAGCTCTCTGGCCGCATCTATCCGCTCCGGCGGAGACAAAGAAACACTGGAAATCAACGGTGTTTATCGTCAGGCCCATGTGATTATTTCCGAGGCCTCCGAACGCGAAAGCGGCACCATTTTGATTTGTCTTGAACCATGTTGAATAATGAATGCGTTGAGTGATTGAAACAGCCGCCATCGCCTGAAGATTTTCCTCTAATAATTATGACAAGTGATCAACAAGAATTGCCGGTAGTGGCGATTGTCGGCCGGCCGAATGTCGGTAAGTCCTCGCTGTTTAATATTCTGGCTGGCAAACGAATCTCGATTGTGCATGAAGAAAGCGGAGTCACCCGTGACCGGGTGGCGGTGCCGGTAGAGATCGATGGTGTCCACCTGCTGCTGGTGGACACCGGCGGCTTGCATGGATCCAGCAGCCAGGATCAGGATGTCCCATACGGCGAATCTGTGCGACGGCAGGTTGAAGCCGCAGTCAGCGAGGCTGGATGTGTCGTCTGGGTGGTGGATGCCGGCTGCGGTTTTACCGCCGTGGATAATGATATCGCCGACATGTTGCGCCGCCGGGAAACCGGCAAAGTGTTGATTGCCGCCAACAAAGCCGACAACCGTCAGCTTGCTGAGGCGGTAGAAAGTGAATACCTTACCAATGAATTTGAAGCCCCGATCCCGATTTCTTGCAGCCATCACAGCGGCTTGTCGGAATTGAATGAGCGAATCCTCGATAAATTGAGGTCTTTCGGCAATTTGCCTCAGTCGCCGCCTGAAAGCGGCATGAGGCTGGCGGTGCTGGGCCGGCCGAATGTGGGCAAGTCTTCATTGGTTAACGCCCTGTTGGGAGAAGATCGGGTGCTTGTCAGCTCAACGGCCGGCACTACTCGGGATGCGGTTGATATCCCGATTGAAGTTGTGACCGACGAGAAGCGCGTCCCTTTTACTTTGATTGACACCGGCGGGCTGCGCCAGCGCCGGCGGGTGGATACGGCGGTGGAGCTGTTCAGTGTCATGCGGGCGGAAAATGCTGTGAAACGCTGCGACGCGGCGATTTTGGTGCTCGACGGCAGTGAAGGGGTTACTGCCCAGGATCGACGGGTGGCGCGTTTGGTGAGGAGCTTTAATAAACCATGCCTGCTGGCGGCGAACAAATGGGATCTGGCCGGCAGAGAAATGAAGATGCGTCAGCTTCAGAGTCGAGTCGAGCATGAACTGCCCTTCATGAATTATGCGCCGTTTATTGCTTTATGCGCACTCAGCGGCTATAACCTGCAACGCCTCCTGGATACACTGTTCACGTTGATTGATTACAGCAAAAGCAAAATCCCCACTCCCTTACTCAACCAGTTCTTACATGATCTTGCCGCTCGTCATCCGGCTCCCCCTCAAGGCAAACGACGGCTGAAATTTTTCTATGGTGTTATGGTGGACAATCCGCCGCCGCGAGTTGTGCTCTTTGTCAATGATCACAAACTTTGCCGAGCGAATTATCGGGATTTCATAAGCAATCAGCTGCAGGCGGCCTTTTTCCCCAAGAGCGGGCTGCCGGTTTGTCTGGAGCTTCGATCCCGGCGTCGTGAAGAAACTTTTCTAAGCAACTAGTGTGGTGATCGCTAATTATCTTTACAAATGCAAAGATAATTAGCGATCACCACACTAGGCTCCTCCATAGAATCTGTGGGTCTATGTCTTCGCGGGGCGATGCCATTCTGGCGTATAGGCCGATGAAGACAGTGGTTTAAGCGTAACCACCTAAGGGTGGGACAAAGGGTGGGACGAAGAGTGCGATGAAGTGTTTAGAAGAGAGGCGTGGAGACCATGACATTTAAACACTTAATCGAACACTTAAACCCACTCTTAACCTGATTAATTCATGCGAATTCGGCCATGCTGTTTTTGTTTTGAACAGAAGTTAACAAGGGCAACAAAGAAAAGGAAAATGAAAATTTCGGGGATAGAATACTTCGTTTTCTTCGTTTCCTTGCATAATCCAACTCACCTGAATCGTTCTAGGGAAAAGAGATAAGAGGCTCCTAAGTGACGGCGTTGAAAGATCGTTCCAAAGCTCATACGGGCACCGCCAGTTCCACAGCAGGCAATTGGCGACGGGTGCTGCAGTATGCTTTGGTACGTTTAACGGCTCTTTTGCTGACTGTGGCGGCCGGTGTTTATATAACTATCTTTATTGCTCATGGCGGCGG
>PUNB01000019.1 GCA_003552565.1 Lentisphaerota bacterium | reverse complement strand
TTTAACAAAATTACAACTTTTTTTCATTGCGCACATAACTCACATTGAAGCAAAGCATTATAATTAACCAAGTGGTCAGGCGGCTGTGTTTTATTTTTTATTAGAACCACGGATTAACACGGATGCATACGGATTGGGTTCACGGTTTTATTCCTGCCTCCACAAGATTGAAGAAACGATATATCGGGAATTTCTCAATCCCTAAGCCTTAGCATCGGCGCTAGTTGAGTTGCCGTGGGTGTATTGCCTGGTCGGTTATTGCCATTAAGAATTAAGGTATTATGCTAACTGAATTGTCAACCAAAGGAGAGCTGATCTGATTAATTCATGCTGAGTGAACATATTGCAGGAATTATAATAATATGGAATTTCTGATAATAATACCGGCTTACAATGAAGAGGAAGCTCTGCCGCGGGTGGTGGAAGCCGCGCTTCAATGCCCGGAAGCTGATGTTTTGATAATCAACGACGGATCCACCGACGACACCCGTCGCAAAGCCGAAAAACTGGCTGAAGAAAACAAGAGAGTGGAAGCTCTTTCCATGCCGATAAATCGCGGTATCGGCGCCAGCATGCAGTGTGGATTCATCTATGCCGCCCGTCACGGCTACCAGATGGCGGCGCAATTCGACGGCGACGGACAGCACTCGGTGGAATCGCTGCAGAAAATGCTGCAAAAAACCCGCGAAGAGAAGCTGGATTTGTGTATAGGGTCACGTTTTCTTGACCTGTCACCGGATAATTTTCAAAGTACTTGGCTGCGGCGATTCGGCATTATTTTTCTGGCCAGGCTGATCAGCCTGCTGATTGGATTCAAAGTCACTGACCCCACCAGCGGACTGCGTATTTACGGAAAACGGGCGATTGAAGTGTTTGCCGCCTGTTACCCGGATGACTATCCTGAACCCGAGGCACTGCTGATAGCCGCCCGCAATCGACTGCGCGTAGCGGAAACCGAGGCAAGAATGTATGAACGGCTGGACGGATCTTCCAGCATTCGCCACTTGAAAACCGCCTATTATATGAGCAAAGTAACTATGTCCATTCTGGTTGAACGTTTAAGAGGAGATAAATTATGATCGCTGAATATCTTATGCTCGCCGCCGGAATCACTGTTTTCATACTTACCTTTTACTGGGTGCGAAAACGGGAAATGCGGGAGAAATATGCTTTGGCCTGGATGGGGGTCGCCACCGTGGCTTTGATCACCGGCATTTTTCCCGGTATTGTTATGCGCCTGGCGCCGCTCCTGCATTTAAGCTACCCCAGCCTCGTGCTGCTGATATGTTTGGTGATGGGTTATTTTTTCGCCGTCTGCACGTCGATTTCACTCTCTCGCCAATACCAAAGGAATCTGCGGCTGACTCAGGAAATAGCGCTTCTGGAAAACCGGGTAAGGCAGCTGGAAGCAAAGAATAAGCAATGACTTTGCTATCTTATCATAAACCTGGGCGGTGTCGTCGCGCGACTGATGCCCCAAATGTGAAACAGCTTCCCGAGGAAAGTCTTAAAACCGCGGATAATTGCTACTGGACTATGGGACTACTGGACTATAGGACAAAGCTGTAACCTAAAAGCTAGAACCCAACTTCGTGAAAAAAACATTGCCCACGCTCCCGTTCCAGAGCCATACTCGCGAACTATGGTTTTTGTTCGCATTGGCGATCGCAGTCTGTCTGCCTTCATTATTCTGGCACAATTGGCCGCCGCGGGACGCTGCTTTTTATTACCTGCGAATGGTTAGAGAATTCAAGGAGGGTAACTGGAGCGGGGTCTGGTATCCTATGATCCCTCCGTTCTATATTCTCATCACCGGTACGCTTGCAACAGTCCTTTCCCTGCCGGCGATGTTCGCCGGTAAACTGGTGTCCATATTATTCTTCGCCTCCAGTGTTTTCCCCCTGTACCATATCCTGAAACCATTCTATGGACACCGGGTCGCCCGAAGCGGATGCCTCCTGTTGATTTTCTGTTCACGCTTGCTCCGGGACAGCGCCGCACCCTTGCTTGACTCCGGCAAAATGTTTCTTTTTCTCCTCTGTGTATGCTTGTTAATCACCGCATATCGTCAGCGGCCGCAATTATCTCGGGCCCTGATTCTAGGCGGTGCCGCCGCCGGCCTCGCCCTGGTTCGCGGGGAAGGTCTGGCTTTGGCGCTGCCGGCTCTGGCGGCTTACACCGGAATTGAAATTTATCAGCGGTGTCGAATGAAACAGTCATCCTCCCTGCTCTCGAAGGTCCCATGGCACAGCTGTGCCGCGGCGTTGCTGTTCCTGCTGATGATACTGCCCTGGGCCATGTACATGTATAATGAGACCGGCTATCCGGTGCTTGATCGGCGACAGCTGGATGTCATCCAGCGGCTGCCTGTTCCGGAATCAGGAGAACTTCACGAACCGTCGAAGACCGTCCGCGAGCGATTCACGGTCAATCACAATCCTCAAACCACAGAGAATAACTTTTTACAGCAGTCCGCCGGATTCAGTGAGTTTGCTATAGGGCTTTCGGCCTCAACAGTATTTCAAACTATATATTCAAAGCTTCTGCCGGAACTTTTCAAGGGTGTACATCAGTACTACATCCCTCTTTACATTATAGGAATAGTTCTGCTGATCAAAAACCGCCAGTGGCGAGGCCGAGACTGGCTTTTAGGCGGGCTTTTCCTTGCCCACGCCTTGATAGTCATTCTGGCGGTCGGAAGGATTTGGACACAGGCCCGTTACATCCTGCCGGCAACACCGCTGCTTTTCGGCTGGGCGGCTGTCGGAGGGCTGGCACTGATTGACTGGGGGCGTGAAAAAATACCCGTGCAAAAGCAGAAAATCATTCCGACAATCATTACCCTGCTCGCCTTAATCATGGTTTTTAACGGCAATCACCGAGCTTTTCAGTTCTTACGGAGATCCCGACCAAACCAGGAGTACTTCCACGCTTTAGAGGCGGCCCAATGGATGCGCGAGAAAGGCAAGGAAAATATGGCCAAAGAACGCTCGCCGATAAAATCCACCCAGCGCCATTACCATGCTCATCGCCGTCCTTTGCTGCTGACAGCCAATCGACGAATCGCTTTTCTCGGGGAAACCGATGCTGTTTTTCCGGATATGTATCACTATGGTCAAATCTCAATTAAGCAAGTGTTAGAGCTCTGTTCAGATAAAACCATCGATTTCATCATCATCGACCGACAATGGAAAAGGTTCTATGAGATTGACACCGAAGACCTCACCGAACAGCCGGAGATCGTTCATCTTAAAAACTTCGGCGAGGACTCAACGTACTCCGTGGATATTCTACTGGTGCAGCCAGGAGAACTGAAAATAACTGAATAAAATATTCAACTGTCATCCCATATCTCGAAAAAACGTTAGTTGGACCTTATGTGAGACTCGCGGTTTCAGGTTTCAGTGTTCAGGTGTCAGGGATGCGAAAATCTATACACGCACGAATAATAAAACCTAGTCTTGTCCGCCTCAGGCGGATCTCGCACCTTGTCTGGTTTTCTTTCGATTCCTCATTTTTTGGACTAAGTGCGAGACAAGGTGCAACCCGAAACCTGACACCAGAAACCATTCAACAAGTCTCATTCTCAGGGTATTAGACACATCGCGCCGGCGGTCGGGGATTGTATTTGAAAAACGGTTCGGCGGTTATTGTTTTCGGCGGTTAACGAGAGCGGATTACAATTACGTCGACAAATCACTTGCGCTTTATATTAACCGCATTTATAGTAACAAAAATATTCAGCACTCTCTCGACAGAGATGGAAAACCTTTATGCAGCCCGACATTTTAAGTATAGGTTTGGTCACCGGCGGAATCATTCTAATACTGATAGAAGTTTTCATTCCCGGCGGCATAGTCGGATCAGTAGGAGCTGTGCTTCTTGCAGCTGGTGTCATCGTCGGCTTCACTATAAGCCCTCTATTCGGCCTCGCACTGCTGATCATATCCCTATTCGCCGGTGTGGTCACTTTTTGGCTGTGGCTGAAATTTTTCCCAAAAACTCCGATCGGACGCCGGGTGATTCTGCAGAATGACGGGGCGGAATGGCATGGTTACGACCAAAAGCAAAGTGAACTGCTTGGCGAAACCGGGGTCGCCCAATCAGCTTTAAGGCCGAGCGGTATCGCCTTAATTAACAATAAAAGAATTGACGTGGTCACCCGGGGAGAAATGCTGCCGGCACAGACATCGATAAAAGTCATAGAAGTCTCCGGCAACAGAGTTGTGGTCACAGAACATAAAGATGAAAATCAAGATAAATCTGATTCTTAACAACAAACACTAAGGAGTATCAAAATGGACAATCCCGTAATCACCCTTCTGGCTTTGCTGCTGGTTGTAATCGCAATCGTTTTTCTCTCTGTCTTTTTCTACTTTCTCAACGTCTGGATTCGGGCGCTGGCATCGAAAGCGCATGTCAGTCTCTGGAATCTGATCGGTATGAAACTGCGGCGGGTGCCGCCCAATCTGATCGTCGAAGCCATGATCCGGCTGCACAAGGCCGGCTTGATCTCCATTGCCACCGATTCTCTGGAAGCCCACTATATGGCCGGCGGTGATGTGCTGGCCGTGGTCAACGCCCTGATTGCGGCGGATAAAGCCGGGATCACCTTGACCTTTGAAAGAGCAGCCGCCATTGACCTGGCGGGACGCGATGTTTTCGATGCCGTCCGCACCAGCGTCAATCCCCGAGTCATTGATTGCCCAGACCCCGCCAAAGGAAGACCCACCGTTGACGCCGTAGCCAAAGACGGAATTCAGGTCAAAGCCAAAGCTCGGGTGACCGTGCGAGCCAACCTGGAAAGACTGGTCGGGGGCGCCACCGAAGAAACCATTATCGCCCGCGTCGGCGAAGGCATAGTCACCACCATCGGTTCTTCCGCCGACTACAAGGCGGTGCTGGAGAACCCGGATCAAATCTCCCGCAGAGTCCTGGAAAAAGGTCTAGACAGCGGAACAGCTTTTGAAATTCTGTCCATTGACATCGCCGACGTTGATGTCGGCGACAACGTCGGCGCCCGCCTGCAGGCCGACCAGGCTGAAGCCGACAAACGAGTGGCACAGGCAAAGGCGGAAGAAAGACGTGCCGCGGCGGTGGCCACCGAACAGGAAATGCGGGCCCGGGTTCAGGAAATGCAAGCCAAAGTAGTGGCCGCCCAAGCGGAAGTGCCGCTGGCTCTCTCCGCCGCCTTGCGAGAAGGAAATCTCGGAGTACTGGATTATTACCGACTGGAAAATATTAAAGCTGATACAGAAATGCGAAACAGCATAATCGGCGAAGAAGGCGAAAGCGGCAAATCACAGCAATAGCCTTTGCTTGCCCTACACAACATAACATCCTCCTGATTCAGTTAAATTTCAGCGGCGGTACAGATGCGAGGCGGAAGGCGCGATGCTGTATAAATATACCGCAAGCGCCTACCAACAAAGCAGATGTGGCGTCGCTGGAATTCCCGACATGTCACGCCGTAGCCTTGGCGTAGCGGAAGCGGAAAAATTGGCGAAAAAAATATTTTAACTATAGGGTGAAACTGTTATTTTTCACAACCCTCTGTTGATAAGAACAATGATAAACTTTTCGCCAATTTTTTAACGGATTCAGGATCCTGTAATTTGGAGTTGAAAAATGGTACTTGCTGACATCGGTGACATTCTGGAAGTTGTGGTTTTCGCGGCCATAATCGTGGTCACCTTGGTGGTTCGCGCTCTTAAGGCTGTAGCCGAGAAGGCTCAGTCTGGTGCCGGCAGCAAAACCAACCATAATAAACGCGCCGCCGTCCACACGACGGCGGCGCAACCCATCCAGTGGTGGGAAATTGACTCTGAACCCCCTCCCCCCAAACCGCCGCCAAAGCCGCCTAAAAAGCAACAATCTCAGTCTGCTTCCTCAAGCTCTTCCTCCGGAAAAACCAAGACAAGCTCTGCTTCAACCGCTTCCCTCCAGAGCGAAACTTTTTCTGAGACGCAGAGCGAAGTTACCCCGCCCGCCCCTTGGGAAGACGCCTGGCAGAGCAAAGAGATCGGCGCCTACAACTACGATAAGCAGCCGCATCGGCAAGCCCGCGAAGAGATGGAGCAAGCCATGGCCGTGGCTTTTCCCAAAGCCAGAAAAATGCTTAAAGAAATACAAAGCGGCAGCTCACGACATATCAATATTTCCGTCAAAGGCCGGCGCAATCTCAGACGTGCGGTGCTTTTCAAAGAAGCCCTCGGCCAGCCACGCGCCTTTGACCTTTGACCAGGTTGAGGTCTGCCCTGAAAAAAATTACTGGACAAGGTGCGAGACAAGGTTTCATATGCCGCAACAAGTCTCTCCCTCGGGGTGTCCAGCGCCTCGCGCCGGCGGTCGGGCTTATGTGAGACACCTACTTCTTCGTTCCTCTTTCCTAGTTCTTCGTCCGCAGGAGTACAGATTAAGGATTACAAATTATGAATTTTTTATCAAAAAGTCCTTGCATAGTGTAATTGTCTGTATATATTAGCGGGCTTACCAAAAAATGAAGCTTTAGCGGACGGTTAAAACACAAACAAAAACAACAACGAAAGGCACACAAAAATGGCACAAGTAGACATGAATTTACTGGAAAAGAAACTTGACGAGCAAAGCTTTCGGAATCTGATGGCGATTGAAAATCCGAAACTGCATGCTTATGTCAGCGACGCGGTGGCACTGTGCGAGCCGGATAACGTCTGGATCAGCACCGACTCTGAAGAAGATATCGAACACACGCGCAAAATGGCGGTTAAGATGGGGGAAGAACGCGAACTTAATATTCCCGGTCACACGATTCATTTCGACGGCCCGCAGGATCAGGGGCGCGACCGCGAGGTAACCAAGTATCTGGTACCCAAAGACGACAGCTTGAGCGAATCATTGAACCAATGCGACCGGGAAGAGGGCCTGAACGAAGTTCGCGGCCTGCTCAGAGGCTCTATGCGCGGACGCACCATGATCGTGCGATTCATGACTCTGGGCCCCAAAAACTCCGAATTCAGTGTTCCCTGTGTAGAATGCACCGATTCATATTACGTTTCGCATGCTCTCAACCTGCTTTACAACTATGGCTACGAAGAATTCAAACGCCTCGGTGATAAAGCCGAATTTATCGCAACCACGCACTCGAGCGGCAGGGTCGATGATCGGATGACCAGCGTGGATGTCGACAAGAAACGCATATACATCGACTACACCACCGATACAGTTTATTCCGTCAACACCCAGTACGCCGGCAACACTGTCGGTCTCAAGAAACTGGCCTTGCGCCTGACCATCCGCAAAGCCGACCGGGAAGGCTGGCTGGCCGAGCACATGTTCATTTCCGGTGTTCATGGTCCAGGCGGACGTAAGACCTACATGGCCGGCGCTTTCCCCAGCGCCTGCGGCAAAACCTCAACCGCCATGCTGCCTGGTGAAACCATTATGGCCGATGACATCGCCTACTTCCGCGCTTTGGACGGCAAATGCAAGGCTGTCAATGCAGAATCCGGCATTTTCGGTATCATTCAGAACGTCAGCGCCGACGGCGATCCGGAAATCTGGGATGTGCTGACCAGACCCGGTGAAGTGATTTTTTCCAACATCCTGGTCAAAGACGGACGCCCCTACTGGCTGGGCATGGGCGAGGAAATTCCCAAGGACGGTGAGAATTTCGTCGGTCAATGGCATGAAGGTATGAAAGACGCCAATGGCAATGATATACCCCCCGCCCATAAGAACGGGCGTTACGCAGTGGCGCTGGAAGCCCTTTCCAATTGCGATCCCGAGCTCACTAACCCCAACGGTGTCGCCCTCAAGGTAATCATGTATGGCGGTCGGGATCCGAAGGCGTACATGCCGGTTCAGCAGAGCTTTGACTGGGATCACGGCATCGTCGCCTACGGCGCGGCGCTCGAGACCGAAACCACCTTCGCCACCATCGGCAAGGAAGGTGTCCCGGAAATCAACCTGATGAGCATTCAGGACTTTGTCGCTATTCCGCTTGGGAAGTATGTCCAGAACAACCTTGATTTCGGCAAGAAGCTGACCGACCAGCCGATGATCTTCGGTACCAACTACTTCCTGCGCAGTGTTGAAGACGGCAAGCTTCTCAACGGCGTACGCGACAAGCATGTCTGGGTGAAGTGGATGGAATTGCGGGTAAACGGCGATGTCGATGCAATTAAAACGCCGACCGGCTACATCCCCTGCTACGAGGATCTGAAAAAATTGTTCAAGGAAGTTCTGAACAAGGATTACTCGCATGAGGATTACACCGCCCAGTTCACCACAAGAGTGCAGGAAAACCTGCAGAAAATCGAACGGGTGGAAAAATTCCATCGCGAAATCGAAAACGCTCCGGCGAAAATATTCGAGGTTCTGGACGCCCAGCGCCAACGGCTGCTGGATGCTCAGAAACAGTTCGGCGATATGATTGCTCCCGACTCTCTGAAATAATAATCTAAACAAAATAACCAAAAGCCGCTCTGAGGATCTTCCATCAGAGCGGCTTTTTTTGTGGGTAGCAGATTGGTGTTACGCTTAAACTATCTGCTTAAACGACAGAAATGAATGTGAATTGAAACAAGCTGCCCACTCAACTTAAAAAGGAACCCTGATTGACTTATGCAGGATAGCATTACATCTATAAAAGGTTATGTTAACCCGGCGTTCTAAAGAATCATAAAAGGCATAATTTACAGATGAAAATTCTCATTATCGGCAGCGGCGGCCGGGAACACGCCCTGGCATGGAAGCTGGCTCAAAGTCCCAGGGTGGAAAAAATATATTGCGCTCCCGGCAATCCCAATATCAGGGAAGCAGAATGTATCGACACTGACAACCTTGAAGAGTTAGCCGACTTCGCCGCCGTACATCAAATTGACTTAACTGTGGTCGGCCCGGAAGCGCCTCTTTGTGAGGGAATTGTCGATCTTTTCAAAGATCGCGAACTGCCGATATTCGGGCCGGATTCCAAAGCGGCTCTTTTGGAAGGGAGCAAAAACTTCGCCAAAGAATTCATGCTGCGCCACGGTATCCCCACCGCTTCTTATACATGCTGTCATAACCGGAAGGATGCTCTGCGGGAGGTACAGCGTTACCCGCTCCCAGTGGTAATAAAAGCCGACGGCTTGGCCGCCGGCAAAGGAGTTTCCGTGGCAACGACCGCGGCCGAAGCTGAAGAAGCCGTGAACGCCTGTTTTTCCGGCGAATTCGGCTCGGCGGGGGAAACAGTGGTAGTAGAAGAATGCTTGATCGGCGAAGAAGCTTCGATCATTGCTTTGACTGACGGCCGTTCGATCATCCCTTTGGTCTCCTCCCAGGATCACAAACGAGCAGGTGAAAACGACACCGGCCCCAACACTGGAGGCATGGGGGCATATTCTCCGGCACCGGTTGTCAACAGCGGTATCTGGAATCGGGTGGAAAAGGAGATTATCCAGCCGTTTCTTATGGGCTGCCAGGAGGAACATTTCGATTATCGCGGAATCATCTACGCCGGTGTCATGATAACTGAAAACGGGCCCAAAGTACTGGAATTCAACGTGCGATTCGGCGATCCCGAAACTCAAGCCATCCTGCCGCGACTGAAAAGTGACCTGAGCGAAGCCATGCAGGCCGCCGTCGAGCAGCGCCTGCATGAAATCTCTCTTGAGTGGGATAATCGCCACGCCGTCTGCGTGGTTTTAGCGGCGGATGGTTACCCAGGAAAATATCAAAAAGGTGAAGTTATAAAAGGGCTGGAAAAAGCTGAAAACGCCGGGGCGTTAATATTCCACGCCGGCACCGGCAAGGATTCACAAGGACAAGTTATTTCAAACGGCGGTCGCGTACTCGGCATCACCGCTCTCGGAGAAACTCTGCCGGAAGCGATAGAGAAAGCTTACACCGCCGTCAACGCTGTCGATTGGCCGGGAGCTTATTTCCGGCGGGACATCGCACGTCGGGGATGCGACCAGTGACACCATAGCCTGAATTAATCAGGCTAGGTTTTTCCCAACAGAGGCTTCGCCAGCCTCGGTAAACGCGTTAAAAGGAGATCAGTACGATCCTCGTTTTCAGTCTCTGCAGCCTGTCTGAGAAAAAGACAAAACCTCTGCAGTGTCATCCATCGGAGATTAACCGCCAGGGCTTCCAGTTTCTTGTTTAGTCGCAGCAGCAAACTCCACTGACGATTTTCGCCGGCATCACTCATAGCGATTACCAAGTCACGCAAATTTAATCGAACTATCCTGAGAACATCTGACGCTTCATCCCAGGATATATGAAAGTCTTCGCGCAATTTTTCGATCAAATCTTCTTTTTGTGACGGTTCAACACTCATCTTAGAAAACCTGTTTCAGGAGCTTGCACCTCAAACGAAACCAGAGTAGGCGGATGTCCAGGTTTGTGTTCGGGCAAGCATAATCAAACAATAAAATAAACTGTACAATATAGCCCGTCCTTCCCGGCTAGCAAACAAACAAAGCTTGTTATTGTTAAATCACGGTGTTATTTCGAACGTATTAGATTCACCTAGCATTAATTGATCGATCAGAAATTTCGGAATAGATTAATAATGATCAATCCCAATAAAACATGGACGGTTTCAGAGATAAATCGGCTGATAAAAGAGGTTCTGGACCAAACCTTCTACCCTTTTCGAGTGCGCGGAGAAATCAGCAACCTGATCATCCACCGTTCGGGGCATGTATACTTCTCCTTGAAAGACAGTCGCTGCCAACTGTCAGCGGTTTATTTCCGAGCCGCCGCCGAAGTCCGGGAAATGCAGCTGCGCAACGGTATGGAAGTTGACATTGACGGCAGAGTGACCGTATACGAGGTACGCGGCACATGTCAAATACTGGTTAACCGAATTCTGCCTCTTGGCGCCGGCGTTTTACAGAAAAAGCTTGAAGAACTCAAAGAGAAACTGCGGGCTGAAGGCTTGTTTGATGAGACACGCAAACGACAGATTCCCAAATTCCCCGCCGCCGTCGGAGTTATCACCTCAACCCAAGGCGCGGCAATCCGCGATTTCTGCCAAATTCTCAACCGCCGTTTCGCCGACCTGCGCGTACGCATTTATCCCGCCGCTGTTCAGGGAGAAAACGCGGCGGAAGAAATTTCTAAAGGAATAAAATTCTTTAACCACCATCAAAACTGCGATGTCATCGTCCTCACCCGCGGCGGCGGCAGCCTGGAAGATTTATGGCCTTTTAACGAGGAAATCGTCGCTCGCAACATCGCCGCCTCCAACATTCCAGTAATCAGCGCCATAGGACACGAAGTGGATTACACTATCAGCGACTTCGTTGCCGATCTGAGAGTGCCGACCCCGTCCGCCGCCGCGGAATTGGTGGTGCAGGAAAAAAGCCGCTTGCGCGAACAAGTGACAAACGCCCGGCAACGATTGAGTCGAGCCGCCCGCCTGAATTTCAGTGAATGGCGCAGGCGACTGGAGAAAGCCAGCTCCGCCGCGGCCCTCCGCCAACCAGTCAATATGATCAGGCAATTTCAGCAGAGAGTGGATGAATGCGTTCTTAAAATGCAATATTCCGCAGAGAAAAAAACAGAAAAAGAAAAGCGCTCTCTACAATCTTTGGAGCAGCGTCTGCGCGCACTCAGCCCTGAAGAGGTTCTTCAAAGGGGCTACTCAATCCTTCTCGACAGTCGCGGTAAATGTCTTAAAAACAGCCGAAACGCACATATATCACAGGAATTAACAGCGATTCTCGCCCGAGGTAAAATGCAGGTCCAGGTAACTGGCAAAACAGAAATGCCGGAGGATGACTCCGAATAATGCTTCTGCAGCGCATTGCCGCGCGGACGTGTTTGCAAGCACCCTGCTCTCTATGAGAGCCAGGTTAGCGCGCGTACTTATTCTATAAGCGCTCTGCGCTCTATGTATACCGAGTTACCGCGCGGACGTATTCTAAGAGCACTCGGTTCTCTATCTGGGACGGGTTACAGCGCGGACTTATTCTATAAGCGCTCTGCGCTCTATGTGCACCGAGTTACCGCGCGAACGTATTCTAAGAGCACTCGGTTCTCTATCTGGGCCGGGTTACAGCGCGGACTTATTCTATAAGCGCTCTGCGCTCTATGTATACCGAGTTACCGCGCGGACGTATTATTACGTCCGCCCCAAAAACATCCAGGAGAACAACTATGAACACCGACAACAAAAAAAAGAACAAAAAAGAAAATCTTACCTTCGAAGAATCCCTGCAGCGACTGGAAGAAATTGTCGCTGCCATGGAGGAAGGCAATCTTTCTCTGGAAAAAACCCAGGAATATTACGAAGAAGGCATGAAGCTGGCCAAGTTCTGCGCTGGAAAGCTGGGCGACGCGGAAAAACGCATAGAGGCCCTCAGTGGCAAGGACGAAGAAGGGAACCCGCAATGGCAGCCTCTGCAAGATGAAGAATAAAGGAATTCACTTATGAAAACTATCTGTTTCGATCCTGTCACCGGCGCCTCCGGCGACATGATTCTGGCCGCTCTTTTCGACCTGGGAGCCGATCCGGAATTTGTGGAGAATAAACTGCGCACTACCGGCCTGCATGAATTTGAGCTCTCTTTTGAAAGGAAGGCTAACCGCGAAAAAATTCTTTGCGGCTTTTGCCAAGTGAATGTACACCACTCTCATCACGCCGAACAGGAAACCTGTCATAATAAAGAAAAACACCACCGGCATGACCGCCATCATCACCATAGAGGGCTTAAAGATATTCTTGAACTAATAGATTTGGGTGATTTCTCGAATCGCGCCAAAGACCGAGCAGCGGCGGTTTTCCGGCGACTGGCGGAAGCGGAAGGCGCGGTGCACGGCGTTTCCCCCCAGGAAGTGCATTTCCATGAAGTCGGAGCGGTCGACAGTATCGTCGACATAGTCGGCTCATGCCTGGCTCTTGAACAACTGCAAGTGGAAACAATCTATGTCTCCGCTTTCAAAATCGGCACCGGCACAGTTGAATGTGAACATGGAACCATGCCCTTGCCCGCACCGGCAACTGCCAGACTTCTCGAAGACAGCCGGGTCCAAAGGCTGGACATAAACAGCGAATTGACCACCCCCACCGGCGCCGCACTGCTGACCACTCTGAGCGACGGTGATTGGAATAATCTCGACGGGAAGTTCATCAAGTCCGGCACCGGTCACGGCCGACGCTGCTTCGACTCCCGTCCAAATATTCTGCGTGCCTATCTAATGGAACTGCCGCAGGCTTCAGAAACAGTGGAGGTCATTGAATGCGATATCGACGACCAGACTCCCGAGATGCTGGCGATTCTGACCGATCAATTGCGGCAGAAAGGGGCCGTGGACGTTATGACCAGCCCGATAATGATGAAAAAGAATCGACATGGAATTCGTTTGACAGTCCTCTCGCCTCTGAGTCAAACGGAACAATTAAGCCAGGAAATACTCGGTCAATCCAGCACTATCGGGGTAAGAATACACACAGTTCGTCGAATACTGCTGCCGCGCCACAGCATTTCCATCGACACTCCTTGGGGGCAAGTGCAGGCGAAAAAGATCGAACGTCCATCCGGCACGGAAATCGTCCCTGAAGCAGGCTCCTGCGCCGCCCTCGCCGAAACCGCCAAAGTGCCCGTCCGTCAAATCGTCGACTCCGCCCGCTCCTGGCTGGACCAGGAATAAAAATATAATGGCGGAGGGGGTGGGATTCGAACCCACGGGAG
Source organism: Lentisphaerota bacterium (assembly GCA_003552565.1). Taxonomy (GTDB): domain Bacteria; phylum Verrucomicrobiota; class Lentisphaeria; order Oligosphaerales; family PUNB01; genus PUNB01. The sequence goes on along the minus strand of PUNB01000019.1, from coordinate 1,014 downwards.
CTCTCGCTCCAACGGTTTTCAAGACCGCCGCCTTCGGCCGCTCAGCCACCCCTCCGTTAAAAAACATACAACCCAATAATTATTCCGGCGGTGATGCCGATATTAGCCAGATGACTATGCATTTTATTGGCGGCCGGCACCAATTCATCATTAACGATATAAATCATCGCCCCCGCCGCAAAGGCCAGCGAGGCGCCAATGAAAACTGGCGAAATATTAAAAAAGGCCAGCCCGATAATAGCGCCGATGGGAGTCATTAAACCGGCCGCAAGAGTCAAAAGAAAAATCTTCAAATTTTTCATTCCGCCCGCTTTAAGCGGTCCGGCCATGGCCAGCCCCTCGGGAATATTATGCAGAGCGATCGCAATGGCGATGACCAGGCCGAGCTGGGGACTGCTCTCAAGGCCGGCTCCAATCGCCAGACCCTCGGGTAAATTATGCAACCCGATACCGAAAAGCACCAGATAACCCGTGCGCAGGATAGGATTGGCGGAGGGCGATAAAACCTCCATCCGCCCTTCGTTTTCCACTAGCAGACTTTCAGGAGAGGATACATGCGAATGCGGAATCAGGTTGTCAAGCAGAAGCATCATCAGAACACCGAGAATGAACCCGACCACCGCGGCTGTCATCGAACCGAACTCCACCGCCTCCGGCAGCAGTTCAAACAGAGAAATCGCGATCATAATACCAGCCGCGAAACCTAACAGTGATGCCAACACCTTTTTCCCTGGTCGACCGAAGACGAACATCACCAGAACTCCGAGCGAAGTGGCGACACCGGCTAAAAAACTATATAACACACTTTGCATTTATTATCCCGATACATTGAACCTGACTAGACCCTCCGCGAAAAGGGGTTGAGACCTGAATTTATGTTGCTAAAAACCTTGTCCCGAACCGAAATCCGATTGGTTTTAATGTTTTCATCCGAAATGGAATATGGTTTGTGATCCGCCTGAGGCGGATTCGGGACAAAGTTGAACTCAAGAACATGCGATATACCTTTTCGCA
>PUNB01000162.1 GCA_003552565.1 Lentisphaerota bacterium | reverse complement strand
AGATACCTTTTCGGACACCTTCTAACTAGACCCCGTCCGGAAAGGGTTTTGCGGAGCTCACAAGCTCGAAAGTGACTGTGCGTTCCACGGTCAATTTGATTAAGGGGAAAGATTATGAGGCAAGATTAGGGAAAAACGGGTGCGCCCCTTAATCTTTTGCCCTGATCTTTCGCCTTAAGCTCGTTTCCGAACCCTTTTAGCATAACTTCAGGCTAGACCCTATGGGCGTAATAGATGAACCGGAGTAAACCCTTCATAAGAGAAGCTTCTCAAGAGGAATTAACCGCGTGGCTGAACCGTCGCGGTTATCCCGGATGGCGGGCTAAGCAGATACGGAGATGGCTCTATAAGGAGTGGATTGCTGATTTTTCGGCGATGAGCAATTTGCCGCGGGAAATGCGCCGCGATTTGGCTGATTCTTTCAGCGGCGAAAGTGTTGAATGCAGAAAAACGGAAGTCTCCCGGGACAGTACTCGAAAGTTTCTTTTTCAGCTCTCGGATGCGGAATTGGTGGAAACCGTGCTGATGCCGACGGAGAAACGGCTGACCGTATGCGTCAGCACCCAGGCAGGCTGTCCGGTGGGCTGCCGGTTCTGCGCTACCGGACGGAACGGTTTTCGCCGTAATCTGGAGGTCGCGGAAATTATCGACCAAGTGCTTTACTGCTGTCGATACATGAATAGAAAAATCACCAATTTAGTGGTCATGGGTATGGGTGAGCCGCTGCTCAATTTCGATTCCACCGTGAAGGCTCTGCGGCTATTGAATGATGCCGAATTGCTGGATCTCTCCGCCCGAGGAGTGACGGTGTCGACCAGCGGCATCCCGGAGGGGATAAGAAAGCTGGCGGAGATGAAAGCACAGTGGAACCTGGCCTGGTCTTTGCACAGCCCCGATGAACAGTGTCGAAGCCGGCTCATCCCCGATCATCATCGCTACTCAATTCAGGAAATTTCCGATGCCTGCCTATATTATCGATTACTGACTGGCAGAAGAGTCACTATCGAATACACTTTAATGGCAGGCTGCAATGACAGCCGGGAGGATGCCGAAAGAGTGGCGAGGCTGGCGGCTGAGATCAAAGCAAAAGTGAACTTGATTGGCTATAATCCGGCTGCTCCGGATTATCGACGCTCTCTGGAAAGCAGCTCTCTTAGCTTCTTGAAACGGTTGCGGCGTCTAGGCGTTACGGCCACCGTCCGGCGCGGTCGCGGACAGGATATCCAGGCCGCCTGCGGACAGTTGCGCGGCGGATATCAGAACCAGCCTGATTAATTCATGCCTGAATAATTCATGCGAAACAAGCAATATGATTTATTGTTTAGCTTTCTCCGCTTCGATATGCGCTTGCCGTACGGGTTCGGGAAGGCGGTATTTATTGGCGCATCGCAATACCAGCTCTATGGAGGAATGCAGATCCGCCAGGTGACCGGGGCTGACGAATACAGGCTTGACCTTCTTTCGAGTCCTGACCGCCGCCCCGATGATTTCGTCGTTGTCATACAAATACTGAAAAGCACTTTTCTCCACCCCCGGTTCCCGGTAACACCCGGTTAAACAGTTTTTGGCGCAGCCGACAGTCGGCAGACTCAGCCATAAACCCAAATGCGCGGCCAGCCCGAAACGGCGCGGATGCGCGCTTCCCTGACCGTCAAAGATAATCGCCTCCGGAATACTCTGCAATTGCTCAAAAGCCCTTAGAATTGCCGGAGCTTCCCGGAATGACAGAAGCCCGGGAATATACGGCCAGACAGTCGGCGCCTTGCCAATTTTTACCTCCAGCACTCGGCATTCGGGCAGCTTCATCACCACTGCCGCGGCAATAAAGTTTTCTTTTTCCCGATCAATTGCCATATCAACACCGGCAATAGTGTCAGCATCCTTGGGCAGCGGCTTTCTCCGCAATTGACGGCGCAGCCGAGACTGCAGTTCTTTCGCTTCCTGAATACTGATATCCCAACGATGCAATGAAGCATACCGCATACCATTGTTTCCGTAATGAGTTAAGGTGTAGTTATGAGAGTTGTAATTACCCATTTCGCGCATGGCCTGATTTGGGTAAATTTCAACTTAATTTTACCCAAATCAGGCCATGCGCGAAATGGGTAATTCAAAGTTGAAGAATGTTGTATATTGTTTTCCGGGATACACCAAACTTGGCTGCGATTTCTGACCTTTTGTACCCTCTGGCGAGCAGCTGCTGGATTAGGTATTTTTTGGCTTTTTGGGTCTTGGCTGACCGCGGTTTACAGTCATGGACTCTTTTGAGCATCTCCTCCAGATCAGGTTGATCTATAATCACTTCTTCAGCGGGGCGCAGAGACGTTAATTTAGTTTTTGTTTTTTTAAACTGCTGTGGGAATAAATCTGCAAGCCTGGAGACAAGCTTTTCAATGGCTGTCTCTTGTTCCATAACATTGTCATGTTCAACTTCTTTTCCCTTGTGCAGGAACGAAGAATATCGTGTTCTGGCAAGATCCTGATCAGAGTTTATCAGGGAAAGAACCCGGTCAGTGGTTACGAAGGATTGGTGCGCAGGAGTAGGCGAGCAATAAAGACTGCAAGATGACCAATTATAATCTTCGGCTTTGTCCACCAAACCCGCCCGAACCGGATTTAGATGTATGTAAACCGAAGCTGTCAGGAAATAACTGTCATCCAAACATACAGCCTGCCGGTAAGGCGCTCCGAAAACATGACCGCGACGCTCATACTTGCGATTGTAACGCATTCCGTACCTGAAAAAAATTGAGTGCATGGCTTGACTCAGGTTTTCCTGAGTTGACTGTAGAAGAAAGTGTACGTGATTTGAGAGCAGGCAGAATGCATAAAATTTTATCTCAAAACGAAAGGCAACATCTTTAAGCAACCAGAGCATGGTTAGATAATCCTCTTCTTCATGGAAAATCTTTTCCTTGCCTGGAGCCCGCTGAGTGATATGAGATATCAACCCAGCCTGATTCAGTTTCTTCCTGGCGCGAAAGATTCGGCGTTTTTCTGTGCGATCAGAAAATCGAGGTACGGATTTTTGTTTATCTGTTGTCATAATTTTGCATACTCCTATTTACCCATTTTAGTTCATGCGCGAAATGGGTAATTAATATAACTAATTTACCCATTTTAGGCCATGCGCGAAATGGGTAATTAATATAACTAATTTACCCAAATCAGGCCATGCGCGAAATGGGTAAATAAGCTTGACCCGTTTTCTACAGTTGTTTTTCAATTTGAGTTCAAAAACAAGGGCACAAAAACTCTTGTCACTACACTTTCACATTATAATTGAAGTCACTGTGATCCCATAAGTTAAGTTTTTTGCCTTTTTTGCATAGCTTT
>PUNB01000009.1 GCA_003552565.1 Lentisphaerota bacterium | reverse complement strand
TCCGATGTCGAGCGCATTGTCAGTGATGCCGGTTATGGAGCTAACACCCGCATCGAAACTTCTCATCCTTTGGTGGTGGTCACCGGCCCGGGGCCGGGCAGCGGAAAGCTGGCCACCTGCCTTTCTCAGCTCTATCATGATCAGCGGAACGGTATTGCCGCGGGCTATGCCAAATTTGAAACCTTTCCTTTGTGGGATCTACCGCTCAAGCACCCGGCGAACGTCGCCTACGAAGCCGCCACCGCGGATATAGGCGACTACAACTTGATCGACTCATATCACCTTGAAGCCTACGACCTCCGGGCGGTCAACTATAATCGGGACATGGAAGCTTTTCCGGTGCTGCGCCGGATTCTGGCTAAAATCACAGGCGATCGGGATGTTTACAATTCACCAACGGACATGGGAGTGAATCAGGCGGCCCGGGGAATCATTGATGAGAACGTTGTTTGTGAAGCCGCAAGACAGGAGGTTCTTCGGCGTTATTTCCGCGGCGGCTGTGAATACGCCATGGGACTGGTTGACCAGGAGGTTGTGCATCGGCTGGAAACACTGATGGACTCTCTCGGCCTGCGTCCGGAAGATCGCAAGGTTGTGGAGCCGGCGCGAGAAGCTTCCAGAGAGGCCAGAGCCCAGGGAAAAGGACACAAAGGATTCTATTGCGGCGCCGCCATGGAGATGCCGGACGGCGCAGTGATAACCGGTAAAAACACACCGGTAATGCACGCCGCCTCAAGCATGATCCTCAATGCCGTTAAACATCTGGCCGGTTTGCCTGATCCCATACATTTACTGCCGCCGGCCATCATGGAATCAATATCCGATTTCAAAAGCAATATCTTAGGTCGTCCAACCAGCAGTATGGATGTGGACGAGGCTTTAACCGCTTTGTGCATCAGCGGGTTGACCAATCCCTCGGCACAGGCGGCGCTGCAGGAATTGAAAAAGCTTGCCGGCTGTGAGGCTCATTTAAGTCATATGCCGTCGCAGGGGGATGAAGCCGGATTGCGTCGGCTCGGCATCAATCTCACCAGTGAAGCCAAATATTCCACCAAGGATTTATTCACCTGAAAAACAATCGGGATCAATCAATTCAAAGCGGGCTCAATATGCAGAACGAAAGCACATCCACTCTCGGAAAAATACCGGCGGCAGGTGAAAATAAGAAAACGAATCGCCGTAAAAAAACATTGTTGCGTCGGGCGGTAATGAAATGGCTGCTTGAAACAGCGGCACCCGCCGGTCTGGCGATGTCGGTTAGCACCCGGAGCACACAATATAAAGCTGATATCGCGGCATTCTGGAACCAAAAAGTGCGCAACTCCAAGGCCAAAAAGCCTTATCAGGTTTTGAAACCGAAAAGAACAATGATAATCGAGTGTTATACAGAACGCGAAGAGTGCTGGCCCGACTGTGCTCATTCCAGGAATCTGGCCGCTGATATCAAACAATGGAAACAGCGAAAACACGAACTGGAAAGCCAAATAAGAAGCCATGAACCGGAATTACGCGAAGATAACGTACTGTTTTCCGAGTATACTGAGTGGCGCTATGAAAGCAGCGCTAATCCGGAGTATCACCAGGCTTTGAAAAAAATAAAGGAACTGGAGAGCGCCTTGCTGAAGGGAACCCGTTTAGAGAAAATTCGCGACAGCGGACTGGCGGATGAATTTTATCTGGCGGTTCCGGAAAACGTAATCATGCCCGAAGAACTTGCCGACAGCTGGGGGCTGTTGTGGGTGCGGGAGGATATGTCAACGGAAATAAAAAAACCAGCCGGGGCAGGGGAATGTTCCGTTGACAACCGTATGCATCTGGTGCAGAACATCGCCGCCGCCGCGACTTCAGATGTACTTTTCACCGCCGGAATACGAGAAAATAAAACATCCGAAAACGCGAACAAGACAGTTCTGGTTCGACCGCCGCGCGGACATCATCAGCCCAGAGAATACCGATTGAATGATCCATAAAATTAATGATTCCATTTTAAAAAGGTTCGGGAAAGAGCCGAGATAATACTCTGTTTTTATGACGGTCCGACTCACGACCTATAAAGCTTTCCGTAAAATTTCAAGGAAATCCTCCTTGTGCAGAGTGATTTTCATCCTTGTCAAAGATCGTTTGGTGTTGGCCACGCAAAGTTCCGACAAACTTTCGAGGTCTTCCGCCGATACCCCAATATCAGAGAGGCGAACCGGCAAATCAAAGAACTTAAGAGTTTCTCTAAAATCAACCATATCTCCGCCGATGTTCTCTAAAATCTTGATTTCATCATGATAGCCGTTTTCTTTGAGAAAATCAAAAACATAAGGTAGAAGCAGTCCATTGGCGGTGCCGTGATGCAGGCTGTACCGGAGGGTGAGACTGTATCCCATGCCGTGCAATACCACCGTGCCGGTTCTGTTCAAGGCCATGCCGGCCAACAGGGAAGCCAAAAGCAATTTTTCCCGGATCTTCTCGGAAGCAGCCGTCTCCAGGCGAGTGTTAAGTTGAGGAAGATAGCGATATAATAAACGTACGCTTTCCAATGACAGCAAACGGGAAAAGTAATCCGCCCGAGTGGAAATAAAACTTTCCATTCCGTGAGTCAGTGCGTCCAGTGCCGTGGCGGCGGTCAGCTTAACAGGCAGACTGGACAACAAGGATGGGTCAAGAATCGCCAATGCCGGAATAACACCATCGCCAGCCAGGGTTTTCTTTGACTGGCTTTGGGAATCAATAATCACCGCGTATCTAGTCACTTCGCTGCCGGTTCCGCTGGTGGTGGGAACAGCGACAATCGGCAGGGGAGATGAAGAAAATTTACTTTCCCCGAAATAACTCCTTAAACCGCCGGGATTAGTCGCCAGAACAGCAATTGATTTACCCACATCCATGGCACTGCCGCCGCCGACCGCCAGGACGCAGTCACATTTATGCCTGCGGCAATATTCAGCTCCTCTTTCCACATCATCAACTTCTGGCTCCGGCGGTACCTCCGAAAAAGCTTCCCAGGCAATTCTGCTTTGTTCAAGAATAGTGGTGATTCTAGAGAATAATCCGCTGTCGAATACGGATTTTCTGCCGGTGACAATCAGCGGTTTTTCGCCTAATTCAGCGATTCCAGGTAAATTTTCGGCAATAGCGCCATTTCCGAAACACACTCTGGCTGGTAAATAAAAATACATTTCATTCATAACTAAAGCTTCTCCTGTTTTTTTTAAAAGAAAAAAGGTGCCATGAGCGGTTAATGTAGCACGAGAATCCGTCCCGTGAAAACAGAGTAATACGCAGTTTACTCACACTCTACCGCCACGCTTATACACAACGTCGCATAATATATCTTATGTATATCAAAG
>PUNB01000135.1 GCA_003552565.1 Lentisphaerota bacterium | reverse complement strand
GAATGTTGAATATTGAATGATGAATTTTGAAGTGGAACTGTCTGGTCTGTCCGAAACTCAACATTCAGAATTCAAAATTCATTATTAGTGTTCCCTGTTTCTTCTACGGGGTATCCGGCGCACCGCGCCGGCGGTCGGGCTTGTATTAGACTTCATGGTTTCAGTGTTCAGGTGTCAGGGAACCCGAAACCTGACACCAGAAACCATTCATCAAGTCTCTCCCGCGGGGTATCAGGCGTATCGCGTCAGCGAACGGGCTTATTGTATGGGATACGGGACCAAGAGACTACGGCTTTCTATCCTCTTTTTCGTATATTTCATGTCCAGCTACTTATACAAGCTAGAGGGTATCCGGAAAGGTATCTCCGGATACTTAAAGTTCATACGCCCCTTTCCGGACGGGGTCAAGCTAAACCCCGTCCGGAAAGGGTTCGGAAACGAGATTAAGGGGCGTACCCGTTTTTCCCTAATCTTTCGTCATAATCTTTCGCCTTGTCTCATACCAAGCTACCAGGGAACATCGGCTCGAAAATAAAGATGCACCAGCAAAGCCAGGCCGAGCATTGAGAAATTATATATAAAGTCTTCGATCGGAATGGTACCAACCCGCAGGCCTGAGATCGACCGGCGCTGATAATGAATGGTCGGCAGCCAGGTATACAATCCGTTAAAAATCAAAAACGCCGCCATAGAGATGCCAATGTATACCCAGAAGCCTTGACTTCCCGGCAGTTGCGGGAAAAGCCAGGCCTGCAGCCCGAAAAAAAGCGCCGCCGAAAAAAGCACAAGCATGGTGTAGGCCTTTCGGGTCATGCCGGCCGCGGCGAACAAACAAGCAACGGACAAAATAACCGACCCCCATGGATTCCAGATAAACCAGAGAGTATCTCCAAAATAAGCCGCCGCCACCTCATAAATAAACAGGCAGGCGTACGGAACTCCCAGAAAAAACAGCCATTCCCCCAGCGGCAGCCCGAGAATATGCTTTGACCCAGTGTAGCGGGGATTAAAACGCCAATGTCCCTTGGCGGTCATATACACGTCCCAGGCCAGATAACTTCCGCCGACCAGCAGAACAGCCGCGAAAACCCCAGGCCAATATTGATAAAATGCCACCCGACTGTCAAAAGAAAGAGCCAAGGGGCCGGCAAGAATCAATAGTGAAATCAGCGTATAAACAGACATTATATATCCATTAAACTTTTTCGGAACTCCCCCGGAGTCACTTTTTTTCGAGCCTTGAACTGACGCGAGAAGAAACCAGTTTCCCTGTACCCCAATCTGCCGGCGATTTCCTCCAGAGAAGCATCACTTGACGACAGCAAACTGCAGGCTGTCTGCAGCCGCTTCTCAATGACATAATCGTGTAAAGACACCCCCATTAACCGCCGAAATCGCCGGCGCAAGGTGCTCTCACTTACGCAAAGGCGGACGGCCGCCTTTGCGTAATCAGGCCATAAGCCCTGATTTTCCAACTCTCTATGAACATCCTCCAGCCATGGATTTTCCCACTTTCGCGGAAAGCGGGATTCGCTTATGGACAACAGAAGATTTTCAAGCAGGTTTATCGCCCGCAGCCGGGCGAATTCTCCTGTTTTGTCAGCCTCGCCAATAATCTCATCCATTCTTTCCGCCCAGCTTCCCTTTTTCGGCTGCTCTAAACATACCGGCGACCGCGGCAGCAGCCCATCTCTTTCCCATTGACAGACCATCTCACCGCTGAAAGCCACGTACCGATGATCCCAGCTCATGCCGGGGACCGCGGTATGAAAACGCACTCTGGGCCCCGGAAAACAAGGCCAGAAACCGCCCTCATGGAGAGTGTACTTGGCCTGATCATAAAATACATCCACCTGGCCGCAATCAATATACTGCAAGGTGTGATAACCGTAAAAAAACTTATTTATCTCTGCTTGACAGCGGGGAATGTGTTTAGCGTGCAGGAATATTAATTTCTTATCTTTCATAAATTGAATAGATAATGCAATTATTTGCTCATCCTGTTCATTGCTCAGGAATTTTCGAAGGTTATTGTAATAGAACAAGCCATAATTTAACGGAATCAGGAAAATATAAATCCCTTCTTACAAAGGTTTGACCAATGAACGATTTTGATTATTCCAATTTAGTCGATTTATATCAAGTAGACGAACAACGCCTGGAACTGGCCCGCCGGCGACAAAGCGCCGTCTGGAATGGAGAAAAACCGGACGCCTGGCCGATTGTCGTCGGAGATCAACTCACCAATCGTCAGGAAGCAATCCCCGCTCCCAAGCTTGGTGAAGCCTTTCATGATCCGCGCCTGATGCTGTGTCATCAGCTTCGCCCCGCCTGCCAAATGGCCAACAGCGGCTCCGACGGAGTCCCCTCAATCAGAGCCAACACCGGCACGGCCACTCTGCTGGCCTGCCTCGGACTGGAGCAGGAAATTCTCGAAGACCAGATGCCCCGGCTTGAACATCATTTGAGCCTTAAAGAAGCCGCAGAACTCAACCCAGACGACATTGAATTCAAAGGCGCCTTCACCAGGGCTCTGGACTACATCAAGGTGTTCCGAGAAATCATGGGTAATAAAATCGACATCTACTGTTCCGATACACAAGGGCCGTTTGACCTGGCTCATCTGCTGATCGGCGACGAAATTTATTACGTCCTTTACGACGACCCGCAACTGCTGCACCATATTATGAACCTGTGTACAGAACTATATATCCGCTGCACCGAAGCATTGAAAGAAGCAATCGGCGAGAACCCTCGGCAAATGGTTCACGGAAACGCTCTTTACTCGCCGGCCGCGGGTGTCCGGATCTGCGAGGACACAACCACGATTGTCGGGGGCGCATCGATCAATGAATTCACCCTGCCCTACACGCTCCGGGCCGCCAGCCGTTTCGGGGGCGCCTGGGTGCATTTCTGCGGACGCTGCGATGAACTCTCCGAAATCCTCTGCCGACAGCCGGAAATAAAAGGCCTGAATTACGGTATTATCCCGGGCAAAGAAGAGGACTTTGACTTTGACCGTGAAATGACAAAGATGGCCGAACATGGAAAAGTCTATTTCGGATCCATCCCTCGACGCTTCGGTGAAAACGGCCAGGATTATTTACGCCGTTTATACGATTACGCCTCGCATGGCTGCCTGATCGCCGACGGCCATCCGGCTAAAGGCAATGATAACGGCTTTAACACCACCCGGGAACTGCTCGATTTCTGGTATTCGCTTATGTGAGACTTCGTCTTTTAATAGCCACAAAAAATGTATCTGACCACTTGTCCAATGTATTTATGAATACATGCTCGGGAATAAATCCGAAAGTGGTCATGACACAAAAAGTCACAAAAAAAAT
>PUNB01000004.1 GCA_003552565.1 Lentisphaerota bacterium | reverse complement strand
GGGAGCTGCGGATGCCTTGGGGGAAATTGGAGATGAGCGATCAGTCCCATATCTGAAGAAAATAACCGCTAACGATCCAGATGAAAATGTCCGTAACGCCGCGGAAAAAGCATTAGAGAAGATTCGCAATTCAAAGGATTAAGAGAACAGCCTGACATGGCAAATTTACTCGGACACAAATTCCGTTACGCGCCATTTGCACCGGCTTCTTTGCAGAGTTATTTCAAGCCGAAAGGAGAAAATGAAATGAGTAAAACAAAGCTAGAGCATCACGGCTTCCAGGCGCTCAACGAATACATCGCGGCAAACCGTCCGAAGGTGCTTATTCATGGCCACCAGCATTTCAACGCGGAGTCCCGACTGGGCGAAACACGCGTGATCGGAACTTACGGGTGCAAGCTCATTGAAATCTGTCACGGATGAGTCCCGTTCCAATTTTCAAACAAACAAGTTTCCGCCTCCCCGCCAATCACGGCCAAATATGCAATGTGACTCTTCAAATATGCCTGCTATTGGTTTTTTTATTTGCTTTTTTTAAAAAATGTATTATGATTAAAGTAAGTATTTCATTTTATAAAAATCAATCAGAATGCGAATTTTGGGAACTTAATTAACATATATCATTATCAGCAAACAACCGAAAACGTTTGCGAAATTCGATTATGACACACTAAAAAACAATGGATCATTGTCATTCTGATTTCTACACAATTCCCTGGCAAGACAAATGGGTGATTTACAAACCTCAGCGACAACTGGCTTTTATTGGGAACGCTGCGCTTGCGAAGTATATTCTAAAGCGCAATCATGGCGCCACGATCAAAACAGACCCGGAAATTGAACAATTTCTTGAGAGGATCGGCTTTGATCTCCCGGGATTGGAATGCCCAATTCCTGAACTTGAATCGGCATGCAGTCCTGCCGCCGCAGTGCTGTTGATGACCAACCGCTGCAATCTGCGCTGTGTTTACTGTTATGCGAATGCGGGCGAAGAACCGTGCCTTTCGGACATAACCTGGCCTGCTGCAAAAGCAGCAATCGATCATGTTTTGGAGAACGCGGAACGCACCGGTGTTACACCTTCGCTCACATTTCACGGGGGCGGTGAGCCAACGATCCACTGGGAGCTGCTGACAAAAGCCGTCATCTACGCCAGGGCGGCCGAACCGTCCACGCGTGTATCCATGAGCAGCAACGGCATGTGGACTGAATCGCAAAGGCGCTTTATTTGCCGCCATTTCACGAATGTGAGCCTTTCTATGGATGGACTGGCGGATGTTCAGAATCGCCAGCGGCCGATGGCTGATGTTTCCGAATCCGCGCCCACTGTGGCGAAAAGTATCAGAGCGCTTGATGAAGCAGGTATTGACTATGGCATCCGCATGACCGTAATGCCGGATTCAGTGGGCGAATTAGCGGCAGGAGTAAAACATATTTGCGCGACAACCCGGACACTCGCCATACAGGTCGAACCTACTTTTACTCGTTGTCGAGGGCAATATGGCGACATTGACGAAGATTTTGCCGAGGACTTTGCAGAGCATTTCATGGAGGCGTGGCGTGTGGGGCGTTCGTTTAACCGGCAGGTGTACTATTCGGCGGCGCGGCCATGGGTGATCGCCTCGACATTCTGTCAAGCCCCGCTCAAAGCCGTCGTTGTAACCGCTGACGGACGCTTGGTAACGTGTTTTGAAGTTTTCAGTGCCGCATCTCCGCTGGCACGAGGGTTTACCGTAGGACAAGTGTGCGACGGACAGGTCAAATATGATCACGCTGCCTTGCAGGCGTTTCTCGACACCCAGCAAAGCCGAAGACATGAGTGCCGAGACTGCTTTTGCTATTGGCATTGTTGCGGAGATTGCGCTACCCGCCGTCCCGGATCACGCCAGGAAAGCACCGGTCGTTGTCATGTAACGCGCCGCATTACTTTAATGCTATTGCTGGAGTACATTCATGAAGGGGGCGGCGTTTGGATGGGACTGAGAAAAGCGACTGCTGCATTTCGGCCGAAACGTCATCCAGGGGCGGCTTGTGAAACGACACCTTTCGAGAGCAAGTTATGACAAACAATCGAAGTCTAAACAAAAATAATTATCCCTTGTCCAGACGGCGCTTTTGGCGTTGTTTGTTCAGGGAATTTTTGTCCATACACGGGGAGCTGCACGGCAATACACAACATCGACTAAAAGAGATTAGCGATGTTCCAGATGAAGTACTGGCAGAGATGGTTCCCACATGGACAGACGGAGATATCCCGGAGATTCGTGATAACGGTCTTTATTTAGCCAAGGCGAAGGAGCATGAAAGTGAGGCATCCGTTATGCACTGTTGTCATACGTTCCAAGGTCATGAGAAATTCATAGTTGATCAGTTTGATTGCGGCCGAAATATCCAGGTGATTTCCGAGTTCCTTGCCCTGGCTGCTAACATGAGCGAAGGCATGGCATTTGTTAAGACCAAAAACTTATTTGTGCGTTTATGCGGATACGGACTCTGCCGCCCGTCCGCGGAGCATTCTCTGGAATGAAGGAGAACAGCCATGAGTCATTCAGAAGAGCATAAAAATCAGGACAAGCCGCAACTGTACGCCTTGACACGCGAGGCTGGCGGGTATCGCCTTGATCGACGCAATTTTCTTAAGGCAACGGCCGTATCCGCGGCGACGCTGATGGCTGGCGCTTATGGGGCACGAGGAAACACTGCCGCTGGCGAGCCAGCCGGTCTTGTCGGGAACCGGCTGCTTCTGAAAAACAAGGCCGATTCATCTGTTCCAAAGGCGCACGAGGGCAGCGTCGATTCATTGGCCATCAGCCATGATGGAGCATGGCTGGCTACGGGCGGCAGCGATAAAACTATAAAACTGTGGTCGCTTCCAGAAGGAAAACTCCATGCCACGATGAATGGGCATGAGGACACTGTTCGATCCTTGACCTTCAACGCTCAGGGCAGTAAACTCGTTTCCGGCGGCGATAAAACCGTTCGCTACTGGACATTGCCAACAGGAGAAGCCGCCCCTTCGATACGGCGCCACCCTTACAACGTGCAAGCTGTGATTGTCAACCCCGCCAAAGATAGAATTATCTCTGCCGACACGGAGGGCAATCTTTTTCTTCAAGATTCAGGAGATCCGTGGAAAATACAAGCGGGAACACTCCAGACATTGGCGGAAGCCAGTAATGGATTGGAAATATTCACGGCAAACACTGATGGTGACATACATCGATGGAACACACGGGAACGAAAACTGATTTATACCCTGCGCGGCCATCAAAAAAGCATTACAGCGCTGCTTCTCGACAAAGATGAAGATCATTTGATTTCAGCATGTGTCGATGGCACTTTAAACATCTGGGATCTTGATAATTATGCGTTGGTGTCCACCATTCAAGGTGATAAATCCGCTCATCTTCGCGCCGCAACCCTCTCCTGCGATTCGGAAACTCTTATCTGTGGACATGATGATCAGCGCATTACATTCCGGTCGATTCCAGAGCTGCACCTCAGACAGTCATTATTCGCTCATATAGCCCCGGTTACCGCAACAGGCGCCGTACCCGGGGGGCGGTTGCTGGTTTCCGGAGACAAGGAAGGCCATGTAATTCTGTGGGATTTGCATGATGATGCAGCGCGGTGGGCGCTTTTCGATCCGGATGCTGTTCAGGCGCAGGTAAAAGTGGCTGGTTATTCACAACAAGAGCAACAGAGGGACGCCATGGTTTGCACTTGCAATACGGTTTGGTTTACCGCCGGAGCTGCATCCCCGGCCGGAGCCAATTGTGTTTGTAACACCATCACGGTCGGGGCTGTCAAACCCGACGGGGAATCAACACGCAATACAACAAGCAATGTTATCGGCGGCGCCTGTGTCTGTGACACCGTTTGCACCTGTGACACTGTTTGCACCTGCAATACGATTTCACGCCCTGCCCCAAGCAGACCCGCCCCCATGCGGGGGAGTCACTATTGGTACCCCAACTGAATGCGAATATTCAGGCAGGTGAGGAGAAAACATGAATTGCGGTGATATTTACCCTATATCGAAGCGGTTTTGGAACACGTTCAAATTGGCCTGCTCTTTGGGCATTGTCTTGGTGAACGGCGGTTGTATTTCAATCCCGGCCGGAAGTGATGATATGGTCTCACATGAGTGGGGCGAATTCGAGACTGTAAAGACTCGACCCGCGGAAAACATATATCTCTCCGGAGATATTGTTCAAGATGAACTGGTTGTTAGGCTCTTAAGCATATCGGCTGTTCACGAAGAACTGGAATCCGAAAAAATAGTCGTCACCAGCAATAAAAGCTTGATTGCTGGACTCTTTCCGGGTTTGTTTGCAAATTGGCATGGAGGTTATACTCTGGACGGAGAAGTTTCTTCATCGGCGGGATCGTATGCCATAGACCTTGTTGCGTTCGGAATTTCGGCTCCGATCACGAATGCAATCCTGGGGGTCCCCACATTCTTGCCTTGGTTTACGGAAGCCGGTTCTGGCTGGCGGCCGCCGGCCACCCGAGAGAACGAGGACAAACTGGTTCAAACATCTTTAATCGGGTATGCCAAAACCTCTCGCGAAAGCAGAGCGCCCGGCGAAACCAAGCCCGCGCCCGGCAGAACGCATTTGAAAGTGGACCCCGTGGCCAACAGTGTATTGATCTTATCCCTTCAAGAGGTTGATTTGAAATGGGAAGAAACGACCAATGCTGAAGGCACGGTTTCAATTCCTTTGTCCCGCCTGATTGCCCAGGGCGCAACAGGTGTTCATGTACAAACTTCCGATGCCCGCTTGACAAAAGAAATCGCGTTGCCGTCAAAATGAACAGATGACTTCAATTCAACTGGTTCTAAACACAAATCGAAAGGATGAAACGCAATGCGATTTTTGGCGCAAAGTGACCGGCGGCGCGTGCGCCAGACATCCATGCGATCCATCTACACAGTTCCCGTAATGGACAAGCGTCTGTTGTTCGCGCCTCTGGGACGGAAAGCGGCCGTCCTCAACCAATCCGCTATTGACATAGTCGCTGATGTGCTTAACGAGAGAAACCAACAGGAATCTTTGTCTGATCCGGTCGTCAGGTTGGCGAAAGAATTGATCGATGAAGCCGCGCCTCCGCCTCTATGCAGGGGGAGGGCTTCCCCCCCTTTTCTTGGGCTGATTCTTACCCGCGACTGCGACATGGCTTGTCGCTACTGTGACTTTGCCGCCGGCTCGGAGGAACCATCCGCGGATCCCCGACTAATATGTCAGGCCATCGACGGATGGGTCCGGTGGGTCGTTAACAACGGTGGCAATTCTCTGGATTTGCGGTTTTTCGGTGGAGAGCCACTGGGAGAATCGGACCTTGTTGAGATCGCTGTACACCGAGCCCGATGGGCGGCTGCGACGCAAAATCTTCCTCTTCGCATTGAGGCGACCACGAACGGATTGCTTAACGCACGAGTGTTAAGTTTCGTTTTGGACCACTTCGACGCCATCGTTCTGTCACTCGATGGTTCAGCCAGACACCATGACCTTCATCGTCCGCTGCGAAACGGCAAAGGTACGTTTCAAAAAGTATGGAAAACGGCTAAGGCCTTGTCACAATCGCATGTAAAACTTTGCATCCGGGTTTGTGTGTCGGACGCCACTGTCAATGACATGCCAAATATAACTCGGATGTTACTTGATAATCTTCTTCCCGATGTCATCACCTTTGAACCCATGAAATCGAATACGGCATCCAGCGCCGCCGGTCTTTGCTCCCCGCATCCGCTGTTGTTTGCGCGTTCCTTTATGGAATCCCTTCTCTTGTGCAGGCGAACCGGAGTCGACTGCATATACGCACCGCTCTTCGAGCAGGCCCGGATAACTTCTTGCCCGGTCGGTGAGGATACCTTCATTCTGGCTCCGGATCGAACCATCCGATCCTGCTATTTGCGTAAGCGCGACTGGGAGGCGAAGGGCTTAGATTTGAGCATCGGCCGAGTTCTTCCCGACGGTCAGCTGCAAATCGAAGAGGAATCTATCCAACGTCTTCGCATCTTGGCGGCCGACCGTGCCAGGTGCCGTAAATGTTTCTGCCGCTGGAGTTGTGACGGTGGATGTCTGGTGCATGAAACGCCGCCGGGACATGATCAGGAATATACGATGTTCTGCCGTCAAACCCGCCTTCTGCAGGCATGTGTTTCACTGCACGAGATGGGGATGTCCGCGCTTGCCAGCCAGCTGCTTGGCGATACTGAGGCTGTTGAACGTCTTTGGGCGCAACAAGATGATCGTTTAATAGGATAAAATAAAAATCATGGCCGATAAAATATTTCAACTTAGTCCAGGAGTTCGATGGGTGGTCGAACCCCGCGGGGTTCAAATAATTGATGAGTATTCCCGTCGCTCCATATCGCTGGATCACCCTCGTTCCGCAATATGGGAATTGCTGATGCGAGGTCATCCTGAAGAGGAAGCAGGAGACATGCTCGCACATATTGTCGAGCTCTCCGAAAAGTATGCAGCGAGCGAAATGCAAAGCGCTATAGATGAGTGGATAAATGAAGGGTGGATCGAAAGCCGATAAACCAGAGGGTTGGATTTGCAATGCCTAATCTGCATATCATCACTGAGTGCAACCGAGCTTGTTCGTATTGCTTTAAGGATCGGAGACCTCCGGGAAAAGAGATGCCGGTATCCCAGGCAAGACATCTGATTGACTTGGTCCGTGATTCCGGGATGAAAGAAATCCGAATTCTGGGAGGGGAACCGACGCTGCACCGAGAATTTGTTTCGATTTTAGGCTATGCTCTCGACCAGGGATTGTACGTTCGAGTTTTCACTAATGGGTTTATGCCGGCGTCATCCTTGGAAGCCCTGCAGAAGGCACCTGAGAAAAACTGCCGGGTAGTATTGAATTTCCCTATCGGTGTTAACCGCCGGCCCGACGAGGACAGCAAGCTTAATCGCGCGGCGCGACTGCTCGGCCAGAAGATGTCGGTGGGGATTAATATTTATCGCCCCGGGATGCCGCTGGAGGAAGCATCAAGGTTTGTAGATCAACATGGATTGACCCGTACAATCCGGGTAGGAATGGCGCATCCGCGTTTAGATCGCGCAAACAGCTTTCTTCACCCGCGCCAATACCATCGGATCAGCGAGGAACTGGAACTGTGGTTGAAGAATATCAAACCACGGAATTTTATGCTGACTTTAGATTGTGGTTTTGTCCCTTGCATGTTCAGCCCGACATTCATGGAAATGGCGGAGTTATCGGCAGAAGCACTGGGGTCGCGCTGTAATGCGATCCCAGATTTACTGCCTGATTCGACTGCCGTTCACTGTTTACCGCTGGCCGAACTGGATCAATTGCCTATCCACGGTGTAAGATCGATACAGGGGTTGCGGGACACGCTTCAACATCGCACCCTGTCTTTCAGGAAGACGGGTGTGTTTCGTGAGTGTTCCTCCTGTGATCTCTGGCACCGGTCTCTGTGTCAGGGCGGATGCGTATCGGCGGCAATGCTTCGTAGTCACTATGCCCCCAAGAAAAGCGATACGATTACGGCGGCGCTTAAGGGAGCAAAACCAGACGCAGAACCAAAACCGACGGCATGGGCCGTTCCGTACATAGATCAACCTTTGGAATTCTGGCAGGCGCTTGTCAGTGATCATGGCACGGCGATCCGGGAAGTATATTTCCCGATTTCAGCAACCGGTGTCGGATCGGGACGTCCGGCGCAACCTCAAGAACACCTTAACTCTCTGCTGGAGGCGAAAATCGTGCCGATGTCCGTGCTGGTGAATCCATTGGTACTGCCGCAAACATTGGAAGCGAGCGCTCCACGGATCATTGAAGAGTTATTGCGGCTATACGAAGAGAAAGGAGTCTTCGCCGCCACATTGAATGACCGACGGTTAGCCGAGCTGGTGCGCGCCAGAATCCCGGCGATGCGATTGACAGCGTCTTGTTTGTTCGATATCGCCGAGGCGAGTCAGGCGCGAACACTGCGCGACCTGTTTGATGTACTCGTTCCCGCCACGCGGTTGACCAGGAGCCCAAATCGGATTAAGACCTTGCGTGAAGCATTTGGCGGCACGATTCGGATGTTGGTTAACGAAGGCTGTCTCATCGATTGCCTTGATCGTAAGCAACACATATATGAAATGGCCGCGGCGGCGGCGCCTGAGTCATTGTGTTTCCAGCGGCTCGAGGAAACTCCATGGCTGCGTTTAACTGGAGCCTGGATACTGCCGCAACACCTGCACCTTTATAACGGAATCTCGGATGAATACAAACTGGCGGGCCGGGTGACATTGCGTAACCCGGGAAATTATCAAAGCGTCTTGAATGCCTACTTAAATCGTACGGCTCTCTGGCCTAATCAGATTGGTGGAGGTCCGGCATCTGTCTTACGACGCTGGTCCATGTCCCAAACCGAGTTCGAGCTACTTCTGCAGTGCAGTCATGTGTGCGCGGATTGCACAATATGCAGCCGCATTGCGCAAGGCCAACAGTCAATCGAAAGTTTAATATGAGCCACTGGCGACTGCATCCTGATCTGCCGATATTCGGCATCCGCAACGGCGAGGATAATGCCGTGTACGTGCCGGGACACGTCATGCCGGCCTCGCCTGAATTACTAACGGTTCTGAAACATGCGTGGATGCCGGATCAAGACGGTTTGACCGTGGCCCATGATGAAACAACTTCATCGCAGCTGAAGTCGGCGGGCCAAGCAGCTATGCAGGCCTGGAAACAGTTGTTCGCCGGCGGCTACAAGCCGGTGCGCCTGAATGTTCAGCTTCCTTATACTTGCAATCTGCGATGCGATTATTGCATGATGCGGTCGACGAACGTGACTTCCACTTCCCCTTCCGTTTTGCATAGAGACGCAGTGCATGCCGCCGCAAAACTTATTGCCAGGCATTGTGCCGAAGAAGGTTGCCCGTTCCATCTGGTGATCAACGGTCTTGGGGAGCCGACCCTGTGTTGGGAGGACCTTCATTGGTGCGTGAAAATCACGCGCTCGATTGCGGCTGCGCTTGGGATATCATGGACGGCTCACCTCTCAACAAACGGCCAATTAACTTGCGACAAGGCAGAATGGCTCGGCTCCACCTTCAACCATGTAACTGTCGCCTGCGATGGCCCGCCAGATATCCAGGATGTGTTACGTCCGCGCCGTGATGGCCATCCTTCATCCGCTTGCCTGCGGGCAACGATTGAGGCCATGAAACGAAGCGGCGCCACAGTAGAAGTCCGCGCCACGGTGACAAATGCAAATGCAAGGCGGCTGGATGAAATCGTGAAGTATTTTGTGCATGCATTGGGTGTTCACAATATTCGTCTCGAACTGGTTTTCGCTTGCGAGGAGAGGCGTACCGGCATGCCTGCCGCGGAGGAACTAGCCGAACGCTTTTTACATGCATGTGCTACAGGCAGGGATTTGGGCGCAAATGTCGATTTCAGCAGCCCCCGGCTCACCGAGCTTCATAGCACCTATTGCGAAAGCCAACGTCAAGTGTTAAAAGTGATGCCTGATGGCAGAGCGGCAAACTGCTTATTCGGCATTTGCACAGAGCGATTTTATGCTGTCAGAATCGGTGATTATTCCGAGCCCGGCCAGCCTTACGAAGTTGACCCTCAAACAGCCAGGGAAATGATTCGCTCCGCGTCATATATTCCCCAGCCATGTGGGAGCTGCATCAACATTTATCATTGTTCTCGAACGTGTCCAGATCGTTGTCCGAATTCCGCCGATCTAGACCTTTACAAATGTCGTTTTCAGCAGGCCATTACGGAATTTATTGTGCTGCACTCCGTTAAGCAGGATTATCAGACCGGCATTCGAGTAAACAGCGAATCTCTGAACATCGAAAATGAACTGCAAACCGAATTGCAGGCACTGTCCGAGAACCTGGATCATAGGCAAATCATGCATGATACACTTCGGGCCGCTCGTCATTACGATCTTCGTACCTACACTATGCCGGAACCGATATGGAAACAAAAAGAGCGATGCATCAGGGACGAGGCCGCGCAAGAATTGCTTTGGCAGGAATGCGCTTATCGCAAAGGCACCATGGCAACATATCTGCACATCCCGTTCTGCCGCCGCCGTTGTCTGTTTTGTGACTGCCACTCCGTAGTTGCGGATCATGCGGGAACGGCACAGTACGTTGAATATGTTCAACGCATAATTGCTGATCTGAATGCGTGGTCCCACCACGGCAATATAACCCACCGACGCGTGAGCACAGTTCATTTTGGAGGAGGCACACCAGATGTCATAGGATATCCTCTTCTGAAAACTCTAATTCAGACTGTTGCCAACCGATTGGCTGTGGACACAGACACCGAATGGGCGATTGAAACCACCGCCCAGGGCTGTAATAGAGAATTGCTGGATTTGCTGTTGTCTCTTGGATTCAAACGCTTGCACGCAGGCGTACAGACACTGAACAATACCCTGCGACGGAATATAGGACGGAAAGGTGATGCAGAAAAAGTAATTGAAAACCTGAAACAGGCCGTCAGCTCAGGCATGGTAATCAGTGTTGATTTGATATATGGACTGCCCGGACAAACGCCGGATTCGTTGACATCTGATATATCGAAACTGGCGCGTATCGGGATTCACGGCATTTCTTTATACCGACTGCACATTTCCGAAAACAACCAGGCCTTTCTGCACCGATTCCCTGATTTTAGACAACACCCTCTCCGGGATTGTATTACATTGCAGGTTGCCGAACAATGTCTCGCCAAGGCTCGATATGTTAGGAATCATCATGTGCATTACGCGTTGCCGCCCGACCGCAATCTATATTTCCGACATTCCATTCGGGGTGAGGATCTATTGGCCTTGGGCGCCTCCGCCTCCGGGGTAATGGGAAACATTGAATATGTATGCGCCCCGTATCCAGACTACCTTCATCATGAACCTCCACACCCGCCGGTCACCGTAGCCGTACGTCCTATGCCGACCACGGAATGGCAATCCAGACTGGCTGCCTCGCTCATGTGCGGGGAGGTCTCGGATCCAAAGGGAGACTTGGAAAAGTCGCATCTTTTTCAGCGGTGGCTGCGAGCCTGCCTGATCAAGCGTCAGCCATCCGGGTACCGTTTGACAGCTCTTGGGGCATGGAAGCTTTCAGCAATGCTGCACGAGGTGAGCACCTTCTGTTCGGGAATACAACGACCTGAGTCAGGCAGCCTTGAGGGCTCATGACACTGCAATTCAAAGAGCAATTTTCTGTGTTCGCGAGAGAAGGCGGACTGCCCGCTGACCAATTATATTCACAATGGAATAACATGGAAAATATGGTTTGACAATTTATATTAAAAATCGAATTTTGCCGTCAATAAATGACTCGCTTGGCCTGATTAATCAAACACTCCAGGAGCGTGTATGGTGTCCGCCAGTTCCGATGTGAACATCTTTAAAGCCTTGGCTGACGAGACCCGGCTGCGCATTCTGCGTCTTCTATGTCTTGAAGAACTGAACGTCTGGGAACTGGGCAATATACTTGGACTGGCTCAACCGACGATCAGCAGACATCTGGCGATCCTTCGCAACAGTGAACTGGTTGTCGACCGGCGGGACGGCACCCGAGTATTTTACCGAGCAAGGGAGTTAGAGAATCGGCTAAGCTGTGTGGCGGATTATCTGGAATTTCTGAGCAGCCAGGATCATCCGGACATATCCCGCCTGGAGGAGTGTCTGAAACAGCGCGCCGCCGGCACCCGTTTGTTCGCCGACAGCAAGGCGGCGGAATGGGATGAACTGGCGCAGTCTTTCCAGCAACAGCCGGCTCAATTGTATATGCTCGCCGGACTTGGCCCAAAAAAGCTGACAATTGCCGATTTAGGAACGGGCACCGGCCTGCTGCTGCCTTTCCTGGCGGAGTTCGGGAAGCACGTTTACGCGGTGGATCAATCCCCGGCGATGCTGAGGCGGGCGCGTCTGCGCTGCTCGCGCAATGAGCTTGACAATGTCAGCTTCATCCAGGCGCCGCTGGAGCAGCTTGAGAACCAATTGCCGTCTTGCGACGCTCTGGTTCTGCATTTTGTACTGCACCAGATCGCCAGACCGAGCGCGCTGATGCGAATATTGTTAAATCTTCTTAAACCCCATGGAAGAATCGCCATAGTCGACCGCAGCAAACATGACAACGAAGAAATCAGCCGAAAATACGGTTCCGTATGGCATGGATTCGAGCGCGGACAGCTTGAAGAATGGTGCAAGGAAACCGGGTTGAATTTGATCACCTGGCATTCATTGGGCGGAGACGGCAACAGTGAGGACAATCTGCCAGTGTTCGTAGCGGTGGCGCAGGCCGCCGAAAACTGAAATTCATGAAAATAGAAAAGAAAAAAGGAAATTCGAAGTGCTGACTTTGTTATTATCTATTTTATCCGCTGCCGCTTTCGGCTTTTTAAGCCGGTTTGTCTTTGGCTTCGGCCCCATTCTGACTGTTCTGTTCACCTTAGTCGGTTTTCTGGTGCTTATGATTCCTCTGAACCTATGGCTTAAAAAGAAAATGGAAAAAATTTTTCTGCAGGTTCAAAATACTCTTGAACAGGATCAGATGAAAATGAAACGCCAGATGACTCAGCTGCAGGGACGAATGAGCGGTTCAACTAAAGGCATGCAGAAACAATTGGAAAAGCAGCAGACAAACTCTGTTTATCAAGCATTAAAAATACTGGAAGAGGCAAGCTCCCTGAATAAATGGAATTTCATGGTACGAAAACAAGTGAACACCATGCGGGCCCAACTGCTCTACCAGATAAAAGATTTTGAACAAGCAGACCAGTATCTGCCCAAAAGCATGAACAATGAACCGACCACCGTGGCTATGAAGATGGCGCGGCTCTATAAAAAAGGCGAAACAGACAAAGTGGACAAGTTATACAAGAAAGTAAAGCGCCGATTCAAGGGTGACAAAGGCATCCTGGTCCACTGCCTGTACGCCTGGATCCTGGTTAAACGGAATAAGACTGATGAAGCTCTCAACCTATTGGCGGATCTTAAAGAACAGACAGACAATCCAGTTGTCCGCGAAAACTGGGAACATCTGGCCAATGGCAGAGTCAGACGTTTCTCGAATGCCGGACTGGGTGATGTCTGGTATTCTCTGCACTTGGAACAGCCGCGGATGCAGAAAGTCAAACAGCATGGCCGCGGAAAGAAAAGATGAGAAATACAATCAATTAACCGGCGTTTCGATAGAGCGCCGGACAATATTTTATGCATAAAAAAACACCTTCAAATCCCGTTGCCCGCCCCCAGAACGCAAATAAAAACTCTTCTCAGTCCGAAAACACCGCCGGCCCTCGAGCGCTTGGCGTGTGTGTCGGCGCCTCGACCATCAAGGCGGTGGAGCTTTTCCAAGATAATTCCGTAGGGCGGATTCTACGCCTCCCGCATGAATGCAACCCGCGGGAAAAGCTGCTGGAAGCTCTGCGGGAGATGGAGGCGGAAAGCTTTGAATATATAACCATAACCGGACGCAAATTCCGTTACTTGCTCGACCTTCCCGGAATCACCGAAACCGAGGCTGTGGAACAGGCTCTTGCCTGGCTGCGGCTGCCGGCCGGAGAATATGATGCTTTAATCAGCCTCGGCAGTGAATCATTTGTACTCAACCAGCTGAATCAGAACGGCCACGTCATTGACGTGACCACCGGCAATAAATGCGCCTCCGGCACCGGGGAATTTTTCCTTCAGCAGATACGCCGCATGAATCTGAGCCTGGAGCAAGCTATAGAAGAAGCCGGCAAATCAGGAGCACACCGAGTTTCTGGACGCTGTTCGGTGTTCTGCAAGAGCGATTGTACACACGCCCTCAATAAAGGCATTCCGGCAGGCGAAGTCAGCGCCGGGCTCTGCAGTATGATGGCCGACAAAATTATTGAACTGGCCAGCAAAGTTCAGGCGAGAAAAGTGATTCTGACAGGCGGAGTGACCCATAATCATGTTGTACTGGACATACTGCGGGAGCAGCTTGACGAAATAATGGTGCCGGAGCTGGCCGATTGTTTCGAAGCTCTTGGCGCGGCCGTTTACGCCCTGCGCAAACAAGTGCGTTGGAATCAGTCGATAGAATTCAATCCGGAGCACGCCACTTTCCACTTTCTGCCGCCGATAAGAAACGGTTCAGACCAGGTGTCTTTCCAGACGATGAACAAGGCGGCCGCCCGCGACGGCGACCGCTGCCTGCTGGGCCTGGATGTAGGATCGACCACCACCAAGGCGGTGATTATCCGCGAGCGTGACAACGCCCTGCTGGCGGACATCTACCTGCGCACCAACGGCGATCCTGTCGGAGCCTCCCGAAACTGTTACCGAGCTTTACAAAAAACCATCGGCAACCGCGATATCAAAATAATCGGCCTGGGAGTAACCGGCTCCGGCCGGCAGCTGGCCGGACTGCATGCTCTGACCGACGGAATAATCAATGAAATTATCGCCCATGCCGCCGCCGCGGTTTATTTCGACCCGGAGGTGGACACGATTTTTGAAATCGGCGGCCAGGATGCCAAATACACTCATTTGGTCAACGGCGTTCCCTCCGACTACGCCATGAATGAAGCCTGTTCCGCCGGCACCGGCTCCTTTCTGGAGGAATCAGCCCAAGAAAGCATGGACATAAAAGCCACCGAGATTGCCGATATAGCCTTGCGCAGCCAGAAGCCGCCGAATTTTAATGACCAATGCTCCGCCTTTATCAGCAGCGACATCAAAAACGCCTCTCATGAAAACATCCCTGCTTCCGACATTATCGCCGGCCTGGTCTATTCCATCTGCATGAACTACTGCAATCGGGTAAAAG
>PUNB01000168.1 GCA_003552565.1 Lentisphaerota bacterium | reverse complement strand
GTAGCCCAGGGCAACGCGCCCTGGGGCACCATGATGGGACCAGTTGTGGCCTGAAAGGTCACCTCAATAGGTGCGGTTTAAAAAATATTGAGGCGCACTTTCAGCGCGCAAATATTGAATTCCAACCAACCCAGGGCGTTGCCCTGGGCTACGGTGGTACCGGCCCGTTGGGCCTACATTTGCGGATAAAAGCCAAGACAAGCCTTCATGCAAGAATTAGGAGGCCTGATCGTTGCTCTTTCGAGCCAATGATTGTCTATTTTTATCTGCAGCAAACTTGGCGCGTGAATGATTCAGGCTAGCTTTTCACTGCATCCTGGAATTGGAGGTTGTAAAAGTAGGCGTATTTACCTTCGTGCGCCATAAGTTCCGAGTGCGTCCCCTTCTCCTCAATCCTGCCTTTCTCCAGGAACAGAATGCGGTCGGCGTCCCGAATAGTGCTCAGTCTATGAGCGATAATGAAAGCGGTTTTATCCCGCAGCAGATAATCCAATGCCTGCTGAATCAGCTGCTCGGTCTCGGAATCGACCGATGAAGTGGCCTCATCGAGAATAAGGATCGGAGCGTCCTTGAGAATGGCGCGGGCGATCGCCACTCTCTGTGCCTGCCCCTCGGAAAGTTTGGCGCCGCGCTCACCGACGTGGGTGTCAAAACCATTCGGCAGTTCCCGAGCGAACAATTCAACATTGGCCTTCCTCGCAGCCTCGATAATGTCTTCGTCAGAGGCTTCAGGGCGTCCATAACTTATATTCTGCTTCAAAGTGCCGGCGATCAAATGCTGATCCTGCATAACCATACCTATATTTGCCCGCAAAGAGCGCAGGGTAAAATCGCGGATATCTTTTCCATCCAGCAGGATCTTTCCTTGGTAGGGTTCATAAAAGCGCGGGATCAGCCGGGTAACCGTGGTCTTGCCGGAACCGCTCGGGCCGACCAGAGCCACAGTCTCCCCGCTCTCGGCCTTAAAATTGACTCCCCGCAGAATATCCTCTTGTTCATAACGAAACCATACATCCTGAAATTCCAACTCCCCCTTTGTCTCCTTAACATCAACAGCTTTCCTGCGATCCTTGATCTCCGGTTCAATATCCATATAAGCGAAATAACGCGACAGCCCGGCCATCAGTTTTGAAGCGGGGTCACTGACATTGGCCAAGGTCTGCAAAGGGCCGAGGAAACGCTGTAAATACATAATAAAGCCGGCCAAGGCTCCCACTCTCAACGGGCCTTCCACCACTTGATAGCCGCCGTAACCGGCCGCAATAGCCATTGACAAACCCATCAGCGTCAGGGTGAAAGGCATCATCGAAGTGCGATAAGATATAACCCCCAGGCGACTGTAATAATGCCCTGTGTTCTGTTTATCAAAGCGCTCAATCTCATTATCTTCCTGTCCGAAGGCCTGGACAATGCGGATGCCGGAAATAGCGGTCTCCGCCTGTGATGCCAAAGAAGCCTTCTTTTTCTGTACTTTGCGAGCTGCTCGCATAATCCGGCGATAAAAGAAGACAAACACAAAAAACACCCCTGGGAAAACCGCGAAACAGGCGATCGCCACCATAGGCGCCTGACGCATCAGGTAACCGCCCAAAACAACCGCCAGGATCACCGTGATTGTATTTCGAATCAGGATTCTGGGGATATTGTAGACTGTGTTCTCAACCACATTCAAATCATCTACGATTCTCGACAGCAGTTCCCCGGTCTGCTGGTTGTCATAGAAACTGAAGGTCATTTTCTGCAGATGGGAATAGAGGCTGTTGCGCAGATCATAGGTTACTCGCTGCGCCACTCCCAGACCGAGCATTCCCTGCAGTTTATCATTGACTCCCACCAGAATGAACACGGACATGATCGCCCCGGCATACAGCATAACTTTGCCCATATCATTTTCGGCGATGGCATCGTCAATCAAAAGCGAAATCAGAAACGGCGGACTAAGCAGAAAGACAGTAAAACCCACGATCATGGCACAGCAAAGGAAAAAGCGCCATTTATACCTGGAAACATGTTCGCGGTAAAAACGCTTCAGCAATGGAATTGTGCGTGTTTCTCCCTCGGTATCAGGAATATTGTTCATCATCATAAAACTCTTTTTATTTGTTGCGTTTCAGACTATAGTCTATAACCTCCCGAAGCACCTGACGACACGATTCCCGGGGAAAAGTTAATTCCGCCAGCTGCCGGCATGCCTGTCCCGCCAGCTCCCGGGCGGTATTCTGCAATCGGTTCTGAATGCCGTGAGCTTTCACTCGTTGTCGAACCCACTCAATATCTTCAAGCTCGGCTTGAGGGTTTCCGAAAATCGACCGCAATCGCTGTTTTTCCTGTTCATCTCCGGCATTCATCAGATAAAGATGATAAAGGGTTTTCTTACCCTGGCGGATATCGTTACCGACTGGCTTGCCAAGCTCATCGCTCTCTCCAAACAAACCCAGATCATCGTCTCGCACTTGAAACAGCACTCCCATAGTTTCACCAAATTGCCGCAGTGAGTTGAGCTGCGATTCCCGGCGACCGGCCAGGACCGCTCCCGCCAGTAAAGGAAGTATAAAAGTATAAGTGGCGGTTTTACAGCGAAAAACCGTCAATATCTCCTTTTCCGAAACTGTGCCAGGCAGGAAACCGAAGTAAACATCCTGCATCTGTCCAAGCCCCACCTTAAAGTTTTCGCGCAAGGTTAAACCAGCCACCTGCCGCCGGATTTCCGAATCGACCGGCAGGTCATTCAAAAGCTCAAAAGCCAGAAAGAAGGCGACATCTCCCACGCAAGTGGCCATGGACTCCCCGAAACGCCGAGCTTCCGAAAAGCCTTTTTGCCCGCCCGTTTCAACGTATTGCTGAAAAACAGTTTTCTCTCCCCGGCGCAAACTGTCCTGATCCATTATATCATCATGTATCAAAAAAGCGCTTTGCAGCAATTCCATGGCCGCGGCGGTACAGCAGGCCGCCTCTTCAGCTTGGCCGTCGTACATCCTGTGCGCCAGGAGCACCAACCCGCCGCGCACCATCTTGCCGTTAGCGGAAAATGATTTAAGCCGTTCCAGCACATCCTCTCCCCACGGGATGCCCTTTTCCATCTCCTGCTTTTTACGCTCCAGAAATGATTGCAGACAGCTGTTTACAGCCTGCTTACGCTGCGAAAAATAATCCAGCATGAATAAATGCCTTTTCAGTTATTAGGCTTATGCGAAACACCGGGTTTAATAGCCACAAAAAACACAAAAACCCACAAAAAAAGGAGCGCCCGCGTCCTCGCGGCCATATAATGGAGGGCGAGCAGCTTGCCTGAGCCACACGAAGAGTGGTCAGGTCCCCGCGAGCCATAAAAGAGCCCGTTCCCTTGCGAGCACACCTTAATGCCCGCGAGGACGCGG
>PUNB01000185.1 GCA_003552565.1 Lentisphaerota bacterium | reverse complement strand
CGGCCCCCTGAACTGATTCATTCATGCGAATTCGGCCATACGTTGTTCATGAGGGCTGAAATCTGAAGCCTAAAAGCTGAAGCAGGAGGCTCAAAGAATTGTATTTTTGTGTCGTGGCCGCTTTCGGATTTATACCCAACCATGTATTCATAACTGCATTGGAGAAGTGGTCAGATAATCTTTTTTGGCTAGTCTTATCCGCTACAAACCTGGCTCGTGAATTATTCAGGCTAAACCAACAGGCGGATGAGAAAATCAGTGAAGCCGCCGGCGAGCGTCCAGAATATACGAAAAGCTCCGGTGAACAAAATCAGCAATAAAATTATCCAGCCAACCTGATTTCTGGTATCCGCCGGCACCCGTTTCAAAGCCGGAAAGAGCAATTCGTAAACATCCCAACCATCGAGCCCCGGCACCGGCAGCATATTAAAAAGAAACAGAAAACCATTAGCGGTCATGCCGGTTCGACCTATCATCACCAGTTCTTCTATACCGCTGAAGAGAGCTATCAGCAGAATCAAGAAAAAAGCGCAAAAAAGTCCCACATTGGCAAGCGGGCCGGAGGCGGCCACGAGGGCTCGACCGTAAGGCTCCCGCAAACGTGATGGAGTAACCGGCACAGCACCCCAGGCGATACCGAAAAACGCCAGCAGGCCCAAGGACATCGGCCCCATCACCACTAAAGGATTGAGAGTAAAATAACCTCGATCGACGGCAGTGCTGTCGCCGCAGCGAAAAGCGGTCCAGGCGTGGCAGCATTCATGAACACAAATGGAAAACATGACCACTACAACCCAGGTGATATAAAACTCCGGAGCGCGCTGCAAAAGAGTTATAAACATTAGTTTGCGCTTCCGCCTCCCGAATTACTCAGGTCGGCCGCGGTTTCCGTGCACAGATCCTCCAGTATGCTTTCATGTATGATTTTCTCAGCCATCCAGGCAGCCAGATTGCGCGATCCCGCGTGATTAGGAAAAAACCCGTCTTTCATCCATTTCCAGGCACTGCGACGACCGTTGACCTCAAATAGCGCTCCGGCATCAAGCACGGGCACATTTTCATTCTGGCAAAGACGAGATGCATGAGCACGCAGCCGACGATAACGGCTTTCCAGTCGACTGGCCCAAAGCCTTCCCTGTTCACCATCAGTTGGACTGATCTTCTGATGAGGGAAAATAGGATTGGGCAGCCAGTACAAAAGTTTACATGGCAGTTCTTTCAGGCTCCGCAAAAGCTCTTCCTGAGACTGCATGACAGCCCGTTCCTGTTCGGCTTCGATTTCATCGTTTTCCGTCATCCTGTCGGAAGCGGATGAAAATTCAGAAACTGCGTCGCCGAAGACCAATGAAACGATCACTAAATGCGGCTTAAATGGGGAAACATCACGCCCTAGTCGCAAATGCGCCTGCCGACTGCCGGTATTCCTTATGCCGGCATTGATCACCGCCGTCTTGACAGCCATGTCATGCAATTGTTGATTCAGATTGTGTTCCAGCGTTTCCGTCCAATCCGGATGGACAGCAGCGGTCAAATCATCTCCCAAAGCAACGATCCGGGCATCCGCCTTTTCCAGCTGGGACAAAGCGTCTTTAGTGACCCCGGGCGGACGATGCTGAATGGCAGAGTGCTGCTGCCATGGCCCGCGACCTGGAATAAAAAAACTTTCCCGCGAACTATGCTGGATAAAGTCCTCGGGGCGGGTCTGTTTCTGCCCCGCGGCGCCGGTGGCGCAAGTCGAACAGCGAACCGGTTTAGCGAAATTTCCAAGTTTATTCTGCAACTGTTCATAAGGAGACCAGTTTATCTGACCGCCGCAATCGTTGCAAAACAATTGTATACTCTTTTGTTCATGCAGAAAACGTTCACAGTCAACGCATTTTCTCTCCGGCGGCTGCAGGTTTTCCACAGGCTTCCGAGTACGGCAGGAAAGTCTTAATTGTTCTTCCGGAGACCATATCCAAGTTTGTTCACATCCTGGAATAGCGC
Organism: Lentisphaerota bacterium; assembly: GCA_003552565.1. Taxonomy (GTDB): domain Bacteria; phylum Verrucomicrobiota; class Lentisphaeria; order Oligosphaerales; family PUNB01; genus PUNB01. Next base: position 12,883 of record PUNB01000185.1, on the reverse strand, counting down.
ACTGGCAATGACGAGGTTCAATCTGACTGAGCTGGCGGCGGCACTTATCACACAGCCGCTTCGGCGGATGAGTCCGACCCTGAGCAAAATCGACAACCTGCCAGCGGGGAGCATACACCCAGCTTCTTTCACAGCCGGGCAGCCGGCATTTTATTGCCCGGGGATGCGCCTGGCGTAAAAACTGTTGACAGGAATCGCACATGTTTGTAATTTCATCAGCGGGGTCAACCTCGCTGCCGTGCATAATCTCATACTGCAATTGCGCTTCCGCGGTCAACGTCCAAGTGCGCTGGCACCCTTTAATCCGACAGGGGATCTGGCGATCCTGAAATCCGGCCAGACGACGACGGCAGTCTTCACACAAACGTTTCGGCCTCGGTCCAGGTTTCTCAGAATCACTCGCCACCATCGACTCCAGCTGTTCACGAACCGTCCAGCGCCATTCCCGGCGGCACCCGTCGAGCTTACATGGAACTCTCCGCTCGCGCAAACGACGGGCTTTTCTCCGACAGTTCGCACACATGCGCGGCTCGGGGGTGTCGCTCTCGCTGCACAGCCTTTCTTGTGCTTGCCACCGCCAGGTGCGGGTGCAGCCTTCAATCTCGCATTCGACATCCTGATGACCGAGAGCTTTCGCCTCTTCACGACATTTCGCGCACAAACCTATGACCGGCAGCGGAGGCTCTTCCTCGGGGGCGCGGCGGCCCCGCCGATGGTCTTTCAACTGCTCTAAGCGCGACCACTCCCAGGTCTCTTCACAGCCCGGCCTGGAACAAACCACGCGGCGATCCTGCAAACGAGCATACACCTCCGCGCATTCATCACAGACCGGCCGCGGCAGCTCCTCGTTCGCCCCGGAATCATCGGCTTTCGCCGATTCCTCCGAGCCCAGACACAAATTTTCGCAGCCCGGCACTGCACAGCTGATCCGCTTTTCAGGAAACATCTCTCCGAGGTTGGCTAATGAATTATTCACTTTTAACATCTCCGTTTTCCACCGCCCGTATGTTTTTCGGGCTACATGCTTTCCAGAAACTCAATTCCCAAAGTTCGTAAACCGTCCGCCATAATATCTCTCACTCTGCAACTCAGTGCCAGCCGCGCCATCCGCAGTTCCTCGGTTTCTGCCTTCAGTACAGGACATTGCCGATAAAACCGGCTGAAACCTTTAGCCAGTTCAAGTAAATAATTGGCCAGAACCGAGGTATCCAGTTCCGCCGCCGCTTTTTTTATGACTCTGCCGTAATCAGCGCACTGCAAGGCCAGGCTTTTCTCTTCATGCTCCCGCATTTTATCCCAATTGAGCCGCGGCATTTGCTGAAGGTCAATCTCTGCCGGCTCCCCGGATTTAGCCAGCATGGAAGCGATCCTGGCGTAGGCGTAAAGAATATAAGGCCCTGTATCGCCTTCGAATTTAACCGAAGCCTGGGGGTCAAACAAAGTGGATGTTGATGGATTGACCTTGAGCAGCATAAACTTAAGCGCCGCCAGACCGATAACCCGGGCTCGCTCGGAGAGATTTTCAGGGGGCTGTTCATAGCGTTCCAAAGTGGCGTTTCGTGCCAGTTTTTCCATTTCATCGAGAAGGTCATCGGCATCCACCACCGTACCCTCGCGGCTTTTCATTTTACCGGAAGGCAGGTTGACCATTCCGTAGGCCAAGTGGAAAAAGGCCTCCGGCGACCGCGCCCAATCATACCCCAGTTTGCGAAGAATGGCAAAAAGCACCTTGAAATGATGTATCTGTTCATCACCCACTACCCACACCTGCCGATCCGGCTGATAATCGTTCTGCTTGATTACAGTTGTGCCGATATCCTGAGTAACGTAGACACTGGTGGAATCGGCGCGCAACACCACTTTTTGTCCAAGCTTCTCTTCGCTTAAATCAATCACCACCGCACCATCGGCCCTTCGTTGAAAGAGACCTTTTTCAAGAAAATCCAGAACAATGCTCCGCCCCTTACTGTAAGTTTCGCTTTCCAGGTATACCCGGTCAAACTCCACCCCCAGACGTTTGTAAGTTTCGTGAAAGCCCTCCAGCACCCAGTCATTCATGGTTTTCCATAATTTCCAGGTCTCGGGTTCTCCGGCCTCCCATTTTAACAGCATATCCTGGGCGGCCCGACCGATCTCTGTCTGCAGAAACAGCTCTTCATCAGGCGTTTCCAGCAATTCCGGACACCGCTGACGCAGATCCGACAGCTGACGGCGGAATTCCTGATCGAATTTCACATAATAATCACCCGCCAGGTGATCTCCCTTGCGGCCGCTTTCCGCCGGCGTTTGCCCAGAACCGAAACGCTGGTAAGCGAGCATGGACTTACAGATATGTATTCCTCGGTCATTGATCAAATTAACCGCGTAAACTTCATGTCCGACACGCCGTAAAAGCGAGACCGTCGCCTGCCCCAAGGTATTGTTGCGCACATGCCCCAGATGCTGAGGCTTGTTGGTGTTCGGAGCCGAATATTCAACCACTATTCTCTGCCGCTCTTCCTCTGGAAGCATACCAGCATGCGACGGCGATTCTGCCTCCACTACGGCATCAGAGAAAAGAGCGCCGGACCGCAAAGTAAAATTAACGTACGCCTTAACCGCCTGCGCATTATCGATATCGGGATGGCCGGCAAGGAAAGCCGATACCTCCTGGGCAATATCAAAAGGCGAGCAGCGGAGAATTTTCGCCAGACGAAAACAATTGACCGTTAAATCCCCTTCCATCTCGGGCGGCGGCCGCTCCACTGTCACAGCTGGAATGCTGGTCGAATAATGTTTACTCAAGTGGTTTCCCAGCTCTTTGAGGCAAGTAAATTCCATAATTCTCCTGAATCAACCCCTTCCTGAAAGGTCCTGTTCATTATTGATCTATAAATACCGCGAAATCAAGCGGGTTGTTAAATGCTGGACAAAACTATAATATGACAGCGTAAGCCACTCCGCGCAAGTTCGCTTACTTAAATTCGGGAACCCCGCAAGTGGTCAGATCTCGCGGCCGTTTCCCCTGGAACCGCCCGCCGGCTCCAGGTGATCTGCGAAGTTCACATAAGCCCGCTCACTGAAGCTCGCTGCAACTGCCGCCTGAAGGCGGAACTCCGGCAGTTTGACGCGCTAAACAACGTGAAACCACATACAAGCCCGACCGCCGAGCGCTTACGCCCCGGATACCCCGAGGCGGAAACACATGTTGAGTTTAGGACAGACCATGCAGTTCCACTTCAAAATTCATCATTCAACATTCAAAATTGTGTTTCACATAAGCCCAACAAAAAAACCTGTGCCAACCCGAGAAGTATCTTTCCCGAGTCAAGCCAAATAATCAACGATCTCATTCAGCTGCTCAAGCGGCTCTTCCGCGGCCAGTCGAGGCAGCTTGCCCTGCCGGTCTTTCAGAAGTCCGTTTTCAGTCTCCAGAAGCAGCCGGTCATCGCGTACGGAAACAGAAAACACATTCTTTGCCGCGGCCCGCATTCGCAGCAGGGCTACCCGCATCATATTCTCCGCCTCTTCCGGGAGAGGGCCGAAACGATCCTGCAGCTCACGCCGAAGTTCCTCCCATTCCTGTCCGTCACGAAGTTTGGAAAGTCGCCGGTAAATATTCAACCTGAGCTGCTCAGCCTCAATATACCAAGATGGAAAATCGGCCGCGACGCATGTATTTTCCCGGCCTCCCGTTGTGGTTCTACCGCCAATCTGAATGCCTGGCAGGAAAACCGAAACCGACCGCCCCACTTTAGGCCGGGGTTCATTCTTCAGTCGCGCCACCGCTTCCTGTAAAAGTTCACAGTAAAAGTCAAATCCGACAGCCGCAATGTGGCCGCTCTGACGCGTACCGAGAATATTTCCGGCGCCGCGTATTTCCAAGTCCCGCAGAGCCAGGTTCATGCCCGCCCCCAAGCTGGCGTACTGCCGGATCGCAGCCAGCCGGTCACGGGCGTTTCTGGCGGGCATTCCAAGGGGCGACAACAATAAATAAGCATAGGCTTGATGATGATAACGCCCAACCCGGCCGCGCAGCTGATACAGCTCCGCCAGGCCAAACCGATCCGCGTCCTGAATAATGATCGTGTTGGCGTTCGGTATATCCAGCCCCGACTCGATAATTGTCGTACACACCAGCACATCCACCTCTTTACGAAGGTATGCCTGCATCGCCTGCTCCAGTTCCGCCGGGCGCATACGCCCATGCGCAACCGCAGTGCGGGCTTCCGGGACAATTTCCCGCAGTCTGTTCTCGGCGGCTTCTATACTGTGAACACGATTATGCAGGAAAAACACCTGCCCGGAACGTTCCAGTTCGCGCAGCACCGCTCGGCGCAGCAGCTCGTCTTCCGCCCTTGCCACTACTGTTTTCACCGGCAGCCGCTCCTCCGGCGGTGTCATTATGGTGCTGAGATTGCGAATACCGCTGAGGCTGAAATAGAGAGTTCGGGGAATCGGTGTAGCCGTCATGGTCAAAATGTCAACCCGGGCCCGCATCCGTTTCAACTTCTCTTTGTCTTTCACTCCGAAACGCTGTTCTTCATCGATAACAATCAATCCCAGGTCATGGAAAACAACATCGTTACGCAGTAGACGATGGGTGCCGATCAGAATATCAACTCCGCCTTCGGAAACACGTTCAAGTATCCTTCGTTGCTCAGCCTCGGTTCGAAATCGACTGAGCATCTCTATATTCACCGGATACTCAATCATGCGCTGACGGAAGGCGTGAAAATGCTGCTGGGCGAGCAATGTCGTGGGCACCAGAACCGCCGTCTGGCGACCATTCGCGACCGCCCGGAAGGCCGCTCGCATCGCCACTTCGGTTTTGCCGTAACCAACATCTCCGCACAGCAGACGATCCATTGGTTCCGGACGCTCCATATCCGCCAGCACCTCCTTAATGGCCCGGCTCTGATCCGCGGTTTCAATATATGGAAACGAAGCCGCGAAAGGCCTTTCCCAGTGCGGGTCTTCGAGGAAAGAAAACCCCGGGGCGTTTTTTCGCAAAGCTTCAATCCGAATCAATTCCGCGGCCAAATCATAAGCTGAATCCGCCGCCGCTTCCCGAGCCTTCTTCCACGAAGCATCCCCTATACGACTCAGTTTAGGCCTTTTGCGGCTGGTGCCGATATACCGACTGATCAGCCAGGACTGCTCTATCGGCACGTACAGGCGGGCATCATCGGCGAATTCCAATTCTATCACTTCATGCGATAAACCGTTGTTTTCAATTTCCCGAACACCATGATAAACAGCTATCCCCTGAGCAGCGTGGACGGCATAATCACCCGCCGACAGTTCGCCCTCCTGGCTGCCGCGATAATCGGCTCGATAAGGAGCGCGGACGCGTCCCGGCAAGCCGCCCCCGGAATCAACACCGAAAATCTCTTTCTCCCCCAAAATCACCAGCCGCAATTCAGGCAGGGTCAGTCCTGACTGCAAAGGAGATACGAGCACTTCAACGTTCCCGGCCGCCGGACCTTCCGCATCCAGCATCTCCTGCAGGCGCTCGGCCTCCCCCTCACTGCCGCAGGCGGCAACGACCTTAACCTGCTGAGCGTGCCAGCGCCGCAAGTTGGCTCTGAGCATCTGCCAATGCACCAAGGCGGACTGATCATCCAGCTCCGGAGCAGTAAAAAACGCTCGTTCATCCAGCGAACGCCAATTAAGCTTTCCAGAAAGACTGTCATCTGAACTTTTCTCTTCCGGCGGGATAAGGTTAATCATTTTAGGTCGATTTTTTTCCCTAAAATCATCCCATCGAGATCGCCAGTCCGCTCCTCCGAAACGCTGGAGGTGTTCCTCTATTCTTTCCGGTCGCCAAATCACATAGTTAGCTTCCGGGTCCAAATAATCCTGAAAAGCAGTGGTTGTGTTTTCCCCGCCGAGGATACATTCTCCTCGCGGAGCCACTTCAAACTCCTCGATCTCTCTCAGAGAGCGCTGAGTTTCAGGATCAAAGAGCCGCATGCTTTCTATCTCATCACCGAAAAATTCCAAACGCGCTGGATATTCACACAACGGCGAAAAAACATCCACTATGCCGCCGCGGCGAGAGAATTCGCCCGGAACCCTGACCTCGACTTCACAATCATAATCTATCTCCGTCAGTCTTTCGGCCAGTGTTTCCGGCGACATTCCTTCCTCTCCGCGACGCAGAATAAAACGATTGCAAACAAATTCCTCCGGCGGCGGAGCGGGATTCATAAAGGCTACGGCCGAACCGATAAAAATATTTTTCTCCCGATTCCACGCCCTGCTCATGGCGCTGGCCAGCAGAGCCTCGTTCTCCGGCATCCAGCTGCGCCGTTCTCCCTGTAATTCCGGAATCAGCACTGGTTCGGTTCGCTCCAGCTCCAGAATCCGCCTCCACTCTACGACAGCCTCAACCGCCGATTCCGCGACCTGACTGTCCTCTGTCACCACGGAAAAAAAATCTTTTCTTTCCGCTGCCAGAGTTAAAAACAGGCCCAGCGAACGACTGTTGAGATCGCAGACATAGGCGCGAGGAGCTGACATGTCAATCGCCCGCGCCATTGAAATAATCTTCTTTCGCCAATTCATAGCCGCTTGCAGTTTGTAAACATCACTTTATTTTAATCGACACAGTTCTTGCTTATTCGATCACGCGTTAGCATTGCATCTTTGTTCTATACAATTTTAACGGTTTGATCACAAATCCCAAAAGTTCACTCTCCATTATGTCCTACTCACCAGAAGACAACATAAAAGCGTATATGCAGGAAGTCGGCCGCATTCCTCTGATTGACCGCCAAGAGGAAAACCGCCTGGCCGCCAATATCGCCCGCGGCTGTGAAAAATCCCGTAGGCTTTTAATTATATCCAACTTGCGCCTGGTAATCAAAATCGCGCATGATTTTGAACACCTCGGCCTGCCGCTGCTTGATCTGGTGGCGGAGGGGAACGTGGGCCTGATGCACGCAGCAGAGAAATTCGACCCGAACAAAGGAGCCAAGTTCAGCAGTTATGCTTCCTGGTGGATAAAGCAGTCAATGCGCCGAGCGGTCAACAATCAAAGTAAAACCGTCAGGATTCCACCGCAATCGGCCAGCAAACTGCAGCATATCCGCCGCGAATACAACCGCCTTAAAGAAGAGACAGGCGGGGATCCCAGTAATCAGTGCATTGCTGAAAGCCTCGGCTACAGTGAGCGCACAGTCAGGGTTTTGCGCAATACAGCCAATCACTGCTATTATTTTTCCGAGTTTCTTAAACAAGGCGAGACCTCATCAAATTATGAAGAGGTGTTTCTACCCGACCAATCTCAAACGCCGGATCAAAAAGCGGACTGGAATGAGTTTTCCCGCCGAATCATTTCCGCCCTGAAACAACTTGATGAACGCGAACAAACTATTATAGTAAAAAGGTTTGGTTTGGATGGATACGATCCCTGCACTCTCAATGAACTGACCGAAGCAATCGGCCGAACCAGAGAAAGAGTGCGGCAAATCCAGCACGAAGCCTTACGCAAATTAAAAAAAATACTTGACGAAGGCGACCAGTAAAAAAATTACCATAGAACTAAAGAACAAAACATAAGGATTACATTAATGCCGGAAATCAGAACTGAAAAAGGCGAACCGATAGACCGCGCCTTACGAAAACTCAAGAAAAAACTGGATAAAGAAGGCACTCTCAAAGAATTGCGCAATCGCCGCTATTACGAAAAACCGAGCGAAATTAAACAGCGCCGCAACAAGCGCACCCGTTCCTGACACATTTGGACAAAGCTGATAAAGCTTCAAGTTCGCTGCTGAGTAAAATTCCTGGCTCGTTTGATGAACTTATTGAAAGCTTCCTGCAAACGTTTCCGGCGGCGGTTCTGATATTTAGTCAACAGTGGACGACTGATGAAATAGACCAGGATGGCACTTGTCGAAGCGACAATCACTGCCGCGATTCCCATAGCCAAAAGAGTTTCCTGATACGCTCGCCAATTGCTCAGCATAGACCAGACAATATCATGTTCGACGGAATCGTTGACAGGCTCGGATAAATCAACCCCGATCATTAATTTACCGAATTGATAGTAAAATATATATAAAAAAGGAATGGTGAAAGGGTTGCTGACCATACTGCCGAGCAGCGCGGCAATACGGTTGAACTGACGAAAGACCAGAGCCGCCAGAACAATCCCCAGTATCTGCAATCCATAAGGAATAGCCATCCCGCAGAAAACGCCGACCGCCAAACCTGCGGCCAACTGACGAGGGCTGCCGCGCTGTCGCAGCATACGATAATAATAATATCTTATCGGACGATGAATCATAAACTTTCACATTTCACATTTCAAGCCACGGGACAAAATCAAAATCTAGTTTTTCTAAACAAAAAAACAACCTGAAACAGGGGAAAAAATGAAAAAGAAAGTTTACTGGATCACTATATCCGTCATTCTGGTTTTATTCGTTATAATAGCTTTTCAGAATCTGCGTCCAGTCCATATAAGTCTTTTGTTCTATCAGGGGGAATTCCCCGGCGCTGTCCTGGCTTTAGCAGTTTTCATCCTCGGCTTCCTTGCCGGCTTATTCACGGCAATGCGTAAAAAAAGATAATAATATGGGAACTAAATAGAAAAAAAGCTGTCTACTTACAATAGTTGCATTATGCAGGTGTTTTTAACTTTGTTTTTCCCCTGCACTTTCTCCTTATTTTTGGCCCCGGCATTGATGTTTTTCCCTCCTCCTTCTCTCAATGTCGGGGCCTTTTTTGTGTTTATTTTTCTGGCAGACTGGCTTGGACTATGTGAGACTTCATGGTTTCAGGTTTCAGTGTTCAGGTGTCAGAGAACCCGGTGACATGTACTTTCCTAGTCCCGCACCTTGTCTCGCACCTAGTCGAAAACAAAAAACTGAATCGAAAAAAGTGCTCGACAAAGAGTTGTAACACCAGAGTCTCCCCTCGGGGTATCAGGCGCAACGCGCCGGTGGCGGGGGTTGTATGAGACTTAATTTTTACAAGATCACAAAAGATCGCGAAAGAAAGACAAGAAGGCAGGTTTCAAGATTTTATCCAATATTTTTGTGCGGTGAGTTTTGGTTTTATCGATATCCCCAGTTAAAACCTTTGGTCGAGGTGTAAAAATGGCGACTTTGTCATTTCTGCCGGTTAAGCGGGTCGGTTAAGTGTATCCGAGCAGGGGTGACGACCAAGGAAGCAATTAATTGTATTGGGGGCGCCTCTCTATAAACACTTCAGCATCCTCACGATAAATTTGGAGGCGGAAATGAAGAGATTTGTGTGTACGAGTACGGGGTGTCTATGAGCAGACTGTTCGATCATAGAGGAACTGATGAGGGGGTGTACCAGGCTTCAATCGACTTCGTCACTTGGTTTGAAGCGTTGTGTTCTGAGGAGCATCTCGGATGAATGATGGGCTGTTGACCGTACTCGTACACGTACTCGTACACGCTGATCTCCATCACTTCATGTGTGGCAAATTGAAACAAAGTAACACTACTGGACCCACAGATTCTGCGGAAGACCCAAAATCCTGAAACCTGACACCAGAAACCATTCAACGAGTATCTCCCTCGGAATATCAGGCGCTTTGCGCCGGCGGTCGGGCTTATGTAAAACACCGCGGATCACCTGTAAACGACGGACCTCCGCCGCTTCTACCGCCCGAGGCCGGGCGGCTCCAGGAAAAACGGCTGCGGTAAACAAAAAAAAGCGCGGCCATCAAGGCCGCGCTCTATGTTGACTTCACTCAGAAAATCAACTAATATTACATTTCCGGTTCCGGCTCAATGTCCGGTTCAATTTCCGGTATCCAGCTTTCAATCAGCTCTTCATTATCCTGCATCCACTGGCGCGCGACTTCTTCAACATCCAGATCCGATTCTTCAACCTGAACCATCAGATCGGACAACTGTTCATCAGTGAAATACATGTTGGAAAGGAACTCGGCCAGTTCGGGCTTGTCATCCCAGATATCTTCACGTCCGAGGATGTGAATATTCTCCGTGTCCCACACTTGTTCCTGATCCTGCTCCAGGAATTTCAGATCCCAGCGTCCAAACTTCCAGTGCGGTCGCCAGCCGGTGACCACGATCCATTCTTCATCCTGAATAGCCGCCTCTAGTTCAGCCGTCATAGCCGGACCGCTGGAAGCCATCAGCTCGATATCAAGATCATATTTCTCAATCACCTCTTCCGTAGTTGACATAACCCCAGCACCGGCATCAATACCGACAATCCGTCCCCCAAAGCGATCCGCATGTTCACCGAGTTCGGAGATGGTGTCGATATCAACGTACGCCGGCACGACGAGCCCGCTCTGGGTACCTTCATAAACGTGCCCTAAATCGACCAGCCTATCTCCATATTCCTCATAGTAGCTTGCATGCAGCACCGGCAGCCAAGTCTCCATAAAAGCATCCTGGCCACCATCGGCGACAGCGGTGTAACCCATGCCGACTTCCGTGGCGGTAATGTTCACATCATAACCCATCTTGTCTTCCAGTATCACCTTAGCCAGATTGGTGTAGGCGATACCCTCGGCCCAATTGACGTACGCCAAATCGGCGGTTTTTCTGTCTGGATCAGGCGCGCATCCCGCAAGGATACCAAGGCCGACCGCAGCCGTCAAAACTTTTCCCGTCTTCATGAACAAATTCTTCAACATTTTTAATTCTCCCTTCGTTAGTTTTCTGTTTCTTCTGTTTCTTCTTTTTCTTCTTTTTCTTCTTTTTTCTTCCTCGGCGCTCCCCGCCCGGCACTGGCGGTGCCCAAGGCCTGGGTGACGCGATCAAGGAAAATCGCTAAAATTACAATTGATATTCCACCTTCAAATCCGTCATCGATCCGCAGCTGAGTTATCCCCCTAAGCACCACATTGCCCAATCCGCCGGCACCTATCATACCGGCGATAACCACCATCGACAGAGCCAGCATTATAGTCTGGTTCACTCCTGCCATGATTGTCGGCATAGCCGACGGCAATTCAGCTTTAAACAGCATCTGCTTAGGGGTTGAACCGAATGATATCGCCGCTTCCTTTATATCCAACGGCACCTGACGAACGCCCAGGTTGGTCAAGCGCACCACCGGCGGCAGCGCGAAAATCAAAGTGGCGATAACTCCAGGAACCTTACCCAGGCGGAAAAAAAACACCGCCGGAATTAGATATACGAAAGGCGGCAGTGTCTGCATGAAATCCAGTATCGGCCGAACGCCTTGAGCCAGCCAGTCTTTCTTGGAAGCCAGAATTCCCAGGGGCAGTCCAATCAATAAGGCTATCAGCACCGCGGCGAAAACCAGAGCCAACGTATCCATGGTCTCTGACCATAACCCCATGCTGACAACAAGAAGAAAGCCCAAGGCGGTAAAAATCGCCACTCCGTATTTGGCGGTCAAGAAAGCAATAGCCGTCAAGACCGCAATAACAATTAAGGGATGAGGTTCATTCAGCACCCATTCAAAAACTCCCAAGACACCGTCTACTGCACTCCCGATGGAGCTGAACAGCCAGCCGAAGTTATCCCTAAGCGAATGTATTATCTGTTCAAAAAGTCCGCCGACATTCAAGTCAATCATTACACTGCTCCTTGTTGTTCGTCGCTGTCTTTCGGACTCAGATCCGCGGTTTCCGCCAGAGGAGTAATCGCATCGGTATCCTGTTCGTTGTTGTTTTCCAAAACTTCCGCCATGATAGTAGCCCGGTCAAGCACGCCTATCAGTCGCTCCTCCTCATCCCTGACTGCCAGAGGATGCCTGGCCGTCAAGGCCGTCGTCAGCAAGTCCGCGATGGGAGTTTCCGCCCGAGTCAAATACACATCTTCATAAACCAGCTTGGACTTCACGTCCTGAACACCCTGCTTTTCCAGCTCCAAGGCATCATCGATGCTGAGTATCCCCTGCAAATGCCGGTCAGAATCAACAGCGAAAATGGTCGATGAGCCAAGTTTTTCCATCGCTCTGACGGCCGCCCTGGGGCCGGCCTGCGGCACAGTGATTGTCGGCACCTTGCGCATAATTGACTGAGCGGTAATCACTTTGGTACGATCCACGTTCTGCACAAACGCCCGCACGTAATCATCCGCCGGTTTGGTGAGAATTTCCTCCGGTGTGCCGATCTGCACAATCGCGCCGTCCTTCATAATGGCGATTCTATCGCCGATCTTCAATGCCTCGTCCAAATCATGGGTAATGAAGACAATCGTTTTATGCAGTCGCGCCTGCAGTTCCAGAAGTTCATCCTGCATCTGGGTCCTGATCAACGGATCGAGTGCACTGAAGGCTTCATCCATCAGCAGCACCTCGGGATTGTTGGCAAGCGCACGCGCCAAACCCACTCTCTGCTGCATTCCGCCGCTGAGTTCGCTCGGCATACTATACTCATACCCCTCCAGTCCGACCATCTTCAGAGCCTGCATAGCGGCTTCGTACCTTTCTTCAGCCGGCTTGCCGCAGATTTCCAGCCCGTACTCCGTATTCCGCAACACACTTCGCTGCGGAATCAGACCGAAATTCTGAAACACCATGGACATCTTGGTCCGACGGGTCTCAAGTAAACTATGGTAATCCATCTGGCGAATGTCTTCGCCGTCGACGAGTATTTCACCAGCCGTGGGTTCCATCAAGCGGTTAAGGCAACGAATTACTGTTGATTTACCGCTGCCGGAAAGCCCCATAATTACAAAGGTCTCTCTCTGCGCCACATTGAAAGAAGCGTTGTTTATACCAACGACGCAGCCAGTTTCGGCCAGAATCCGAGTCTTGTCCAGCCCCTCCTCGAGAAGCGGATAAACTCTCTCAGGTTTAGGCCCGAAAATTTTGTAAAGGTTTTTGACCTCAATTCGATTCATTGGATATTGCTCTCCTCAAACCGATCAGGCGAGATGACACCCGATTTGATTAAAGGCGGGGAAGTATG
>PUNB01000211.1 GCA_003552565.1 Lentisphaerota bacterium | reverse complement strand
TGTATTTTCAGCAGGCGAGGTTGCACCGGGATCTGGAGGAAACTGATGCGGCGCTTAGGAAACTGACCGAAATTGAAAAGATTACGCCGCGGGAGTTCGGTGCGTTTGCCCGTTTGGGACGGGAATTTTTAGCATTGGATGCAGACCGCAAAGCCCGTTACTACCTGAACCATGCTCACAGAATGCGGCGCGACAATAAGTATGTAAGACTGCTGCTGGCTTATGCGCAAAACCGGCTTTCAATGTTTGAGGAAACTTACAGACTGTTGGAGCCGGTGACCGACAGCTCACCTCATGCAGCTCTGCTTCGAAGCTGGGCGGCTCTGGGAATAGAGCGCATGGAGGAGGCCAAGGAATTGGCGGAATATTCCTGGGAGCTAGCGGAAGAAGCAGAGGATGACCGTTTTTTTACCATAAGTTTCTATCTTTATCAAGCTCATATCCATGCTTTGGCGGGGAATCGGGAAAGAAGTTTGGAGATAGCGGAGAAAGCTTACGAAAACAACCCGCAGGCCCCCGAAGTCAATAATTTTCTCGGTTATTCACTGGCCGATGACAATCAGCAGCTGGATCGAGCTTATGTACTTATTAAAACAGCGGTAAAGGCGGAGCCGCGCAATCCTCTTTTCCGTGACAGTCTGGCCTGGTTGTATTATCGCCAGGGAAAAATATCGGAAGCACTCAGGGAAATAAATCTGACCCTGAAACTGGCGGAAAAAGAAGGAGATGTTCATCCCGTTATCTTCAGCCATGCTGGAGACATTTATGCGGCCTATGGTTATCAACGTCTGGCGGTGTTATACTGGCGCCAAGCCGTAATTCACCAAAGCCGAGAGCGACAGCGACTGATAAGAAAAATTGAAGAAATTATATGCGAGACAAGGTGAGTACAAAGCGGAGGGTCTAGCGTGAAATAAGCGGGGCGACACCTGAAAAGATGTCGCCCCGTACCCCTTCTGGGAGGTATTATTTTTCGCTAACGCCGCTTTTTCAGCCGCGCTCAAACATCGAACGAATTTGATCGCCGACAATTTCTATTTGATGTCGGCCCAGCTCTTCCCGCTTGGCTACGAGGTTAGGAGCGCCCTGGCTGCTCTCAGCTATCCATTCTCGGGCGAAGGTGCCGTCCTCGATTCTTTTTAACGCTTCTTTCATGCGTTCTTTAACCTCTGGGCCGATGATTTTCGGACCGGTGGTGTATTCACCCCACTCGGCGGTATTGGATATGACTTCATTCATTCTTTTTATACCGCCCTCATAAATAAGGTCAACGATCAGTTTCAGTTCGTGGACGCATTCGAAGTAGGCCATTTCCGGCGGATAGCCAGCTTCGGTAAGCACCTCAAAACCGGCCTTCATAAGGTCGACGGTGCCGCCGCACAAAACGGTCTGCTCGCCGAATAGATCTTCATAGGTCTCCTGCTCGAAGGTGCATTCCAGACAGCCGGCCCGGGTGAATCCCATCGCCTTGGCCATGGACACGGCAATGTCCCGCGCCTCGCCGCTGGAATCCTGTTTAACGGCGATTAATCCGGGAACTCCGAACCCTTCCAGAAAAGCTTTGCGTTCTTCAGTCGCTGGACTTTTCGGCGCCACCATAATCACATCCAGATGTTTCGGCGGTTCAATCTGCCGGTAAACAATGTTGAACCCATGCGAACAGGATAAAGCCGCTCCCCGTTTAATGTTGGGTTCGATGTCCTGTTTATATACCTGGCCGTGAAATTCATCCGGCAACAGAATATGGACAACGTCCGCCTGAGCCGACGCTTCGGCTATTGGCATCACCTGAAAACCGTCAGCGACCGCCTGGTCAAAAGAAGCGTCTTTAATCGAGCCGATAATCACATTAACTCCGGAATCCCGCATACACTGAGCCTGAGCCGAGCCCTGACTGCCATAGCCGATTACAGCCACGGTGCGTTTTTTTAGAACACTTAAATCTCCGTCTTTATCATGCAGTACATTCATAATTTTTGCTTTCCTGTTATTGTTATATTTTTGAAATATTAAATTATCCCGAGCGCTTGATGCTCCGAGGTAGAAACAGCGGCTCCCGATAAAGTCTTAAAAACCACGGATGGACACTGATTAACACTGATATAAAATGGTTCGTTTCTAGTGGAAAAACGGAGAGCAAAACGACTGTGTTTCACATAAGCCTGTCCTCCCGGCGTGATAGGCCGTGAAGACTAATAATGAATATTGAATCTTGAATTCTGAATGTTGAGTTTCGGACAGACCGGGCGGCTCCACTTCAAAATTCATCATTCAATATTCAAAATTGTTTTTCACATAAGCTGCTATACCAAAGCGGTGAGAGCCCACCGCACTCCGAAAGAGCCTTCGGCTCGGTGTCTTGAACTGATGCGAAGCATCCTTGGAGTGCGGCGGCCCGGCGCCGCTTTAAGATAGCTGCGGTGTCTCACATAAGCCCGCTTCCGGCGCTGTAGAAGAAAACAGTGAATAATGAATGTTAAATTCTGAATGTTGAGTTTTGGACACTTCAAAATTCAGCATTCAAAATTGTGTTATACAAGCCCCGCCACCGGCGCGATGCGCCCCTGATACCCCCGGGAAGAGACTCTACGTACTTTTACACGTACTCGTACACGCTAATCGTCATTATTTCTGACCCCGGAGATTTGAGTGTACGTGTACGAGTACGGTACTCGGATTACTGATAACCGATCACCGAGACGGAGTCTCACATAAGCCCGACCGTCGGTGCAAAGCCCCTGATACCCCGAGGGTGAGACTTGTTGCGGCGTAAAAAACTTTGTCTCGAACCTTGTCCAGTGTTTTTTTGACTTTGGAATTAGGTTTGTGATCCGCCTGAGGCGGATTCGAGACAAGGTTAACAACGCGAAGTCTCATACAAGCCCCGCCCCCAGAATCAGCCGAATCTTCAAACTAGTTTACGGGCTGATCACCCGATCCCCCGGCTGGATCTCACTGATCATCAGGCCAGGGATGACATCAGCGATAGAGAAGTCTTTAGCCGCTTCGGTTATTTCTATTCGGGCAACGAACTGGCCATCCCGTTCAACCAACAGATTGAGACCTGTGTTGGCCTTGTCTAAAAATCCCAGATTTATAACCACAAAACCGAAACGTTCGTTCACCTCAATAACTTCACCCGTGGCATCGCGCGGGAAATATTCCTGTACATCAACTTCCGGATCGATCTCGGTAATCGGTCGGTCTGGGTCGAGTTTTTGCAAGCGTTGCTCGAGCTCTTCCAATTCATCCGCAAGTCGGTCGCGTTCGGCGACAACTTCAACAAGACGACCTTCAGTTTCTTCCAATTCATCATCCAGCTCGGCAATTGCTTCCTGGCGTTGAGCTGATCGAATCAATTCCGCATTGATTTCATCAAAGTCATTTTCCAGCGAAGTTAAGGCTCTCTCATAC
>PUNB01000238.1 GCA_003552565.1 Lentisphaerota bacterium | reverse complement strand
TGCGAAAAGGTATATCGCATGTTCTTGAGTTCAACTTTGTCCCGAATCCGCCTCAGGCGGATCACAAACCATATTCCATTTCGGATGAAAACATTAAAACCAATCGGATTTCGGTTCGGGATAAGGTTCGAGACAAGGTTTTCAGCAACATAAATTCAGGCCTCGACCCCTTTTCGCGTAACCTCTAGCTAGATGGTATCCAGAAAGGTATCTCCGAAGACTTAAAGTTCATACGCCCCCGGCGGGGGCATAACCCCTTTTCCGGACGGGGTCTAGCAATGCGTCATTTCTGAATGTGAATTGAGACAAGCTACCCACTCACTTTGAAAAGGAACCGTTGTTTTGTTCTTCGCCCATGAATTCCGGCATAGTGGCGTGATCATCGGCGCTGATGCCCTGGCGGGAGATGACTTTCCAGAGAGTCAGGGCGATAATTTTTATGTCGAGCCAAAAACTTTGGTTGTCCACATACCATACATCATGTTTGAATTTTTCCTCCCAGGAAAGCTGATTTCGTCCGTTGATTTGGGCCCAGCCGGTGATGCCGGGGCGCACTTCGTGGCGTCGTCGCTGTTCAGATGTATAACGCGGCAGGTAGCGCGTCAGCAGGGGGCGCGGGCCGACCAGGCTCATCTCTCCGCGCAGGACATTGAACAGTTCCGGCAGTTCGTCAAGGCTGCTTTTTCGTAAAAAACTGCCGAACTTAGTCAGGCGCTGTTCATCCGGCAGGAGTTCACCGTTTTCATTTCGTTCATCGGTCATAGTGCGGAATTTCAGCAGCTCAAAAGGTTGTTCATTCATGCCGGGTCTGGTCTGGCGGAAAAATATCGGTTTGCCGTGTCGGTATCTGACCATCAGAGCCAGGAAAAGAAGAAGAGGCGAGAGTATAATGAGTCCGCTCAGGGCGGCGCAAAAATCAAGAACACGTTTGGCTGAGAAGTCGCGGTTAGTCTTTTCATAGGTATTTTCATGCTGAGTGCCGCCGATTTCAGCGGCCGCGGTTTCGGGAGAAGTCGGTTTTTTTTCCCATTCCCGATAGAGACCGAGAACGCTTACCGCAATGATGGCGCCGATAGTGTTTGCCAGTATATCGCCCCAGGAGAAAGTCCGGCCTAAATCCATGTAATACTGGCCGAACTCCATGGCGGCGCCGTAGATATGAGAGATTATGACCACATAGATCAGCCAGAGCCGGTGACGAAAACGGTATTGCAGCGCCCAGCAGATTAAAAAAGCCAGGACACCGTGCATGCCGGCATGCGCCAGTTTGTCGAAGTGGGGTATCGGCAGCGTGAAGGCCGACACTCTCTCTCCCGGGCTGAGGGTTAGAAACGCGATTGCGCCCATATAAAGGACGACGACGGCCCAGCGGAAAACATGATGATAGTACCATTGCGGCAGGGCTGAGCTTCGCAGTCCGGCGTATATCTCCGTCAGTGAGGAATGCAGTATGGACAGCGGTCTGCGGGCACTGGCTGAAGACCATGTCGGGATGTTCTCAATATGTTTGTCCAGTTCTTTCCAGGCGCTTTCAATAAAGCTTCGCAGCCTTTTGTATTCGGACTGCGGGAGGTATTCTTCATCCAAAGCGATGTTCAAAAGGTCCAGTGTCCGCGCTAGAGAGCCGCGGGCGTTTTTGCACAACCGCTGGTTTTCCCGTCGAGAGTGAGAGAAACCTTCGGCTATGTCGGCGGTGACCTTCCGGGAAGCATGGAGGAGCTGTTCTTTCAGCCGGTTCTCTTCTTCGGACGGTAAACTTTTACAGAGCGCGGAAATTTCTTTCCGAAGTCCGCGGGCTCGCTGGTAGCACTCGAGATTTTCAAATGTGTTAAGTTCGGGATTAAGTGTCATTGTCTCTACGCCTCTCTTTTAAACACTTCAGTTTCCTCCGTCCTTCGACTTTCTCCTCCAGAATTTTCAGCCCTCCGCCCTCATAAATGACTCATGGCCGAATTCGCATGAATTAATACAGTATCAGGATCTCTCCTTCTTGCCGCGGTCAGTTCGCCGAATAGTGTCAACTATGTTTATGCGGGCAGGCACCTTATAGCGAGACAAATGTTTTTGACAATGGTTGCGGATATTTTTACGCAGTTCCTCCGGCGGCAGGTTTTTTCCTGCCTTCGTCGGCTCCACTTCCGCCGCGGTTATGGCGCCGGTCAAGAGATTTTTTTCGCCGTAAACCCGGGCATCCGCCACTTCCGTCATGCTGATGATGACATCTTCAATTTCGGCAGGATAGACCTTTTCTCCGCCGACGTTTATACGATTGTCTTCGCGGCCGAGGAAACGGATATACTCACCATCGGTTTCCACTGCGTCGCCGGTGTTCAGCCAGCCGTCCTCAGTAAAGGGGCCGGGGGCATTGAGATAGCCCAGCATTGCGGTTGACGAACGGATATGCAGAATGCCGTCCACGATTCGGGTTTCCACTCCCTCGCCGCCGATTTTCAGCCACAGCGAGTCAGAGCTTCTAGAGCGGGTGCCGGGAATACCGATCTCCGATAGGCCGTAGGTCTGCTGCATGCGGACGTGCGGAAAGAGCTGATGAAAACGCTGTAAAGTGGCGGCCGGCATCGGTTCTGTACCGTAGCTGACGACTTTCAGAGAGCTGAGGTCATAGTGGCGGTAAGCTTCGCTAAGCAGAATCATGTTCAGAAAAGTCGGGGAGACCGGCAGCAGTTCCACTTGGTGTTTTTCGACCGCCTGAAGCACGGCTTCCGGTGTTCGTTCTTCAACCATTACCAGGCCGCCGCCGCTGGAAAGAATATAGAGCATGGTGTTGAGACCGCCGATATGGTCGAACATCAGAAACGCTATCGCCCGATAAGGATGCCGTGGAGTGCTGAAGCGGTCAAACATCGGTTGTAGGTCATGCACGGCGGCTTTGGGGGTGCCGGTGGTGCCGGAGGAGAACAGCACCAGCCCAGGGTGAGCGCGGGCGCGCAGTTCGGTGTAAATGGGGTGGCCTTGAGATTCGTTTCGCTCGTTTTTTCTTTCTTCAAGGCGGAGATCAGAAGAGGGTATGTTATGGTCGAAGCGGCAGCGGTATTGCACTTGCGCCACCTCGAGCAGAGAATCCCGGTTTTTCACTTCGGGGGTCAGGGGCACGATGACGCAGCCGTGCTCAGCCAGGGCGAAAAACAAAGCCGCCGCTTCCGGGCGGAAATCGGATTCAATCGAAACCACTGCTCCGGCGGGTGTTGCCGAGTTTTCCAGCTGAGACTGGAAAGCCGCGATTTTTTCAGCCAGCCAGGAGTAGGAATACTCTATGTCCTGGTGGATGATGGCGGAACGATTGTTGAATTGGTGGAAATTGAATGTCATGGTTTAAAACAGTAACCGCGGGACTCCGGACCGCAGGAACCAGTAACCGCGGGACTCTGGACCGCAGGAAAAAGTAACCGCGGGGGCTTGATCGTTACTTTCGACGGTCCGGAGTCCCGTCGTTACTGTCGACGGTCCGGAGTCCCGTC
>PUNB01000102.1 GCA_003552565.1 Lentisphaerota bacterium | reverse complement strand
GGCAGTTTGTATTTACCGTAACGACGGACGGTTACGATAATCGCATTGGCCCAGGGTGCGTTTTTTTTGGGGTCCGTCCGGTTTTCCATGGCGGTATAAAGAGGGGCCGCCTTCGGGTACAGTTCGCTGCGTCGCTTTAATTCGCGAGCGAAAAGTTCAAACGGCTCCGCCGAGGTTATCCCGCAATCGAGATAACCACAGTCGGCGGCGATTTGTTTGATAGAGGAAACAAGATTGTTCATATGCCGCTATTATTATATCAGGCCAGTTATGAATGGAGCCAGCGACCGGATTCGAACCGGTGACAAGCTGATTACAAATCAGAACATCAATTGCTTTATCTTATTATATTCCGTTTCAATTAAATTTAATTTGAGTTCGCTTGACATACAGAACAGTTGATGTATATTTAATCAGATTGAAACAAAGCATAAGATAATCATAAGATAACCGCAAAAAACTATGGAGACTGAAAAATGAAATCGATGAACTTCACAAAACGGAATATAGAAGCAATCGAACCACCGGCGAAAGGTTTTCTGGACATTAAAGACACGGCGAACAAATACCTTAGAATCAGAACCACCGCCGCCGGGAATCAGACTTTTTATTTCGTACGTTTCCACAAGACAAAACCTTATTACAAGGCACTGGGACGTTTTCCAGATATTAATGTAGCACAGGCGCGGGAGAAATGCGACAAGGAGAACGCCGCTTTATTATCAGGAGGGGCGCAAAAGCCGAAGAAATTAATTTTAGATGAGTTGTTTGACAGTTACCTTGAGAACCAGGCCAAGCCGCATAAAAAGACATGGAAAGACGATCAACAGAATTTCAACCGATACATTAAACCTTTGGCAAAAAAACAAGTCGTGGATATTGACTGCGGGGATATTGCCGCGTTACATGCCAGGATCGGAAAGGAAAAAGGGAAATATACCGCGAATAGATCACTTGCTTTACTAAAAACAGTTTTTAATTATGGCCGGCGCAACCTAAGCTTAAAAATTGAAAACCCTTGCGATGGCGTGAAAATGTTCAAAGAACAATCCCGAGACCGCTTTCTAAATAAAGAGGAGCTGCAGGCTTTTTTCAAAGCGGTAATGGCAGAGCAAACCCCTAGACAATGGCAGGACTTTTTTTTGCTTTGTCTCTGGACTGGAGCAAGGCGAAGCAACGTACAAGCGATGCGGTGGGAAAACGTAGACTTGAATAATGCTATATGGCGAATTGCAGGAAGTGAATTCAAAAACAAAGATAACTTTCAGGTAGTACTAATCGAACCAGCCCTGGAAATACTAACCAGGCGAAAACATGAAGTTGATAATCAAAGTCCCTATGTTTTTCCCGCCAACAGCAAAACCGGCCATATTCAGGAACCACGAAAACAATGGGAAAGCATAGTGACACGGGCAAATTTAACAAATGTAAGACTTCACGACCTGCGGCGGACGCTGGGCAGCTGGCAGGCAGCTACAGGAGCCAGCTTACAGGTGATAGGAAAAACACTTGGACACAAGAACCAGGCCACTACCGCGATTTATTCAAGATTAAATCTCGACCCGGTTAGGGAATCGCTAAACACCGCAACAACAGCTATGCTGGCGGCAATGAACGGCAATGAAAAATAAATACTTCATTCGCACTTATTTCACTTTTTTCACTTATTCAAAGGATAACACAAAACAAAATTTATAACTTCATTCGCACTTATTTCACTTTTTTCACTTATTCGGCAAACAGGAGACAGTAACCATGAATTTTCTTGAACAATACAGAGATATAGCCAGAGGAATTTCGCGAGCCAAGGCCCGGTTATTCAACCTGCTGACACTGAAGGAAGCAAAACGACTGACACGCGAGGGGGAGCGCGTCGGCACCTACCTCGAGGACGTAGAGAACATTAAGGAAAAACAGGAGCCTGTTTCGATACATAAATTGATGGAGCGCGTCAAGGCCGAGGCCGCCGGTCTCAATTTCCACGGCACGCTTACCCGCTACCTGGACGAGCTGGAGGAAACTTTTGTCGAGTATTGCGACGACCTGCCGCCCGAAGCTATTAAAAAATGGGAGCACCTGGCAAGCGATCTGTTTGAAGCGGGTGAGCTATGGGGCAAGCTGCGGGCAATCGATCTGAATGAACCGGCTGCGCAAAAATTCGACCTGGAAGACAAGAAGGGCAATCGGGCATATTGGGCCAAACCCTGCGAAATCGGCGCAGCTGAAGAAAAAAAATCTATTGAGCGAAACAACACGCCTAAAGAAGCGAGAAAACATGCCCTCGAAGCCATTGCGGAGGCAGTCAAAAAAGGAGGCTACCCTCACGACGTGACTATTATGAACCGATATTCGAAATGGCGGAAAAACAACCGCGACAAACTACATCGGAAAAGCTTACGATAGCATTTATGTAAACGCTATTGTAAATCGTTTGGATAGAGCTGCTTACGTCTTATTGTTATAACAACAACGCGAAATACTCGCGAGCAAGTTGTTTAAAATTAACCATAGGAGCAAGCAGTCAATGCAAACGTTACAACACCCTACCAAAGAATTACTTACCACCAGTGAAGCGGCAAGCTATCTTTCCATAACAGCTTCGACTTTGATCAACTGGAGGCACACCAAAAGAGTTGAGGTGCCCTTCGTGAGAATCGGGCACGCTGTCCGGTACCGCCGGAGCGACCTGGATGCCTTTCTAGCGCAAAGCAGAGAGGAGGGCTGAAATGAACGCGGAAACAACCAATAAAAAAACCGCCGCGACGGGTAATCGCGACGGCTTAGGCGGAAACGGTTGCAATATAGCACCCGAAGAACAATTCCGCAAACACCTATCCGAAAACGGCCTGGACACGAAAGACAAGATAACCGGCGACGGCCAGCTTCATAGGTTCCGGGTTATTGGCGATAAAGCGGGCACCCGGAACGGCTGGTACATCCTACACTTGGACGGCAAGGCAGCAGGGGCCGGGGGTTCCTGGAAAACCGGCCAGGAATTCAAGTGGACGGCCAACGGGCAAGGGCTTTCCGAAAGCGAAATGGCCGCGATAAACAAGCGCGTTGAAAAGGCGCGGGCGGAACGTGAACAGGAACGACAGGAAAAGCAGCAGCAGGCCGCGGGCACCGCAAAAGAACGCTGGAACGCGGCGAAGCCCGCCGACCCACAACACCCCTATTTAAAACGAAAGAACGTCGAGCCCAATCTGCTGCGACAAGAAAAAGATCTTCTTCTTGTCCCGGCTTGGGATATAAACCGAAACCCCCAGACTCTCCAGTTTATCGCCCCTGACGGTGAAAAACGCTTTCTGCCGGGGGGTAAGGTTGCCGGTTCCTTTTGCGTTTTGGGGGCTATGCTTTCTGAGGCAGCTAGAGCTTATCTTTGCGAAGGTTTCGCCACCGCCGAGACGTTGATAAAAACCGGGGTCGAATGCGCTGTAATCGCCTTTAACGCAGGGAATTTGAAAGAAGTGGCGAAGGCGGCACGCGCAATATATCCCGAACTCGAAATTAT
>PUNB01000021.1 GCA_003552565.1 Lentisphaerota bacterium | reverse complement strand
TGGTAACGGCCCGTTGGGCCTCCGCAACTGATCATAATCAGCAAAAAGCCAAAAGACATTATGTTGCGAACAACCACGAAACTGAGCACTCGTGAGCACAAAAACAACCCATTTCGCAACATAACGCGGAACGCAACATAACGAGACTTATGTTGCATGCAACATAAGTCCCGAACCATATTCCATTCCTGATAAAAACATAAAAAACAAACGGATTTTAGTGCGGGACAAGGTTCGGGACAAGGTTTTCAGCAACACAAA
The DNA here is from genome assembly GCA_003552565.1 of Lentisphaerota bacterium. Lineage (GTDB taxonomy): Bacteria > Verrucomicrobiota > Lentisphaeria > Oligosphaerales > PUNB01 > PUNB01. The sequence continues at coordinate 3,266 of PUNB01000021.1, read as the reverse complement.
TTCAACTCACTGACCCTTTTCGCGGAGGGTCTTGCTAATGAATATCCTCATATCAACGAAGCCAGGCCGCGCAGGGTGAAATCCGGGGGAGCCAGTTCCGCCTGGCAAATGCGCGGTACGAAAAACTCGGCGTCGCCGCCGGTGATCAGGATTCGGCTCTGCTTGAATTCCGGGTTCATTTTTGTCTGCTTCACCAGTTCATTGATCGCTCCGGCCAATCCCCAGTCGACTCCCGATTGAATGGCAGTGATCGTATCAGCCGCCGGCATATCCGGGCAGGCTGCCTGCAGCGGCGCGAACGGCAGCTGTTCCGTGTGCTGGCGCAAACTCCGGCGCTGTAAGTCCCGGCCGGGCAGAATGGCCCCGCCCCGAAACCGCCGATTGCCATCCACAACTTCCAGCGTGACGGCGGTTCCGCAGTCAGCCACGATTACCGGCGGTTCCCCGACGTGTGCCTGCGCCGCCAGGGCGTTGGCGATTCGATCAGCCCCAATGGCGGCGGCGTCAACCAGTGAGAAGTCCATTATATCGGCCGACACATACGAAGATTCGAGAAATGAGACATGCGGAAACCGACGCGCTATGCATTCCCGCCGGGAGGGGGTCACACAGGCGATCAAACATGGCGAGGCTTGCAGAAAAGGCGCCAGCTCCGAGGTTTCAAGGCCTGTTTCGGAGAGGCGGCTGAGCGGCATTTTCAGAACTTTCCCGTGCAGGCATCGACATCGCGCCATGGAAGCGCGCACATGGGTGTTGCCGATATCAATCACGCTGCCGTCGAAGCCGGCCGCCCGCTCGTTCATTTTCTCCAACCCGCTTTTATTCTGGATAATAATATTTTTGCGCCTCTTGCCGTCCGATGGTGTCGTTGAGCACGGCTTCCACTTCTACATCGACTCCAGCGACCACCCCTTTATCATTGCTTTCCCCGCGGGCCAGTGAAATCAGTCCAGCTTCCACCGCGGCGGCGACCCAGAAGCTGGTTTGGTGCGGATCCAGGCAGCGGCGCCATTCTTCCTTGGACATTCGCCCGTCGCGCCAATCCCGCATATCAGCCAGCAGCCGCCCCGGACTGTCGACACCGAAGCCGGTGACAGTTCCACGAGAGTCGGTGTTCAGAAACAGAACATTAGGTTCCCGCAGGCCTTGATCATGGCTAAGGTCGATAACACCGCAGCGGGCGCCGTCGACTTCAAGCATGCCGTCAGTGAAGATTAATTTTCCTTCGCCGACAGATATTGCCCAGGCCGCGTTCGGCAAGTGCCAGCCGGTGACGATTTGAGTGGAGCTGCCGTCGGTGAAATCAACCTCCAAACTGACCATGTCATGGCCGTTGATTGATTTCGGCTGCAGGTTCGGCAGCTTCTGACTCCAGCTTCGCGCCCTTACACGTTCGGGGATTTTCCGAACTATCCACAGCAAGGTGTCCAGCATGTGCGTGCTTAAAAAAGTCAAGGGGGAATTTTTTTCCGCGAAATCGGATGAGGCGAAAAAGCGCGGCTGATGATTGGGATCGGCAACCAGCAGTCTGTCGAGCATAAACCAGACGGAATTCTGGTACTCTCCCAACTCTCCGCTTTGCGCTCTTTGAGCGGCGGCGATCACCCGCGGATCCTGGCGCTTATGAAAGTCCACTCCCAGCAGCCGGCCGTTGTTTCTGGCAGCCTGGATCATGGCGTGAGCTTCACTGACACTGGCGGCCAGCGGCTTCGCCACCATCACATCGCACCCGGCCTCGAGAGCGGCGATGGTCGGCTCGGCGTGAGCCACATCCGGGGTGTTAACCTGCACAGCATCCAGACCACACTCGGCAAGCATGCGCCGATAATCGCTGAAGCGTTTGGATTCAGGAATACTGTACTTATCGCAAAACCACTGCAGTGCCTGCTGGTCATAATCGGCGGCGGCAACAACCTCGTATTGTTCCGACCAGCCACTGTGAAAAAACAGATACTGATAAATTTCCCGCATCACACTGCCGGTGCCGATCAGACCGACTCGCAGTTTTTTATTCATGGTTCAAGTCTCCGTTATAATTATGTTTTTTCTCAGATAGAACAAGAGGATTTCAGTTCGGGATCCGCACGAGACGCGCTTTGAGACAAGGTGCGAGACACGGTGAGCACAAAATTAAGCCTCAACCTCTTTTCGCGGAGGGTCAGGCTAGTCTTGTCAACGGTTCACATCCACTCTCCAGCCCTCTTTCATCGGCTGATTAAGAAAAGCGCTGTGAACACGGAATTGAGTTAATTGATCTATTTCCTCTATCACTTCTTTCGGCAGTTCAATGTCAGCCGTCTGATATAGAGAGGACATCTGTTCCGGTTTACTGGCGCCGATCAGCACGGTGCTGGCCCATGATTTGCTGAGCACCCAGGAAATCGCCAGTTGTTCGATAGTTATGTCTTGTTTCCGCGCAAGTTCCCGCAGTTGCTGAATGATTGCCGCCATCCGCTGTTCATCCAGCCGCCGGAGGAATTGTTGACGGTCGCGCTTCGGTTCCGCTTTTGCCCGCCCCTGTTCGGGATGATATTTACCGGTCAGGACACCGCCGGCCAAGGGGCTGTACACCATAGTGCCCAGGTTGAACTTGCGCACCATCGGTTCAATTTCCTGTTCCATCTGTCGTTCCAGTATGGAATAGCATAACTGAACCCCGCACATAGGCTCTAAACCCCTGTCTCGGGCAAGTCCGAGCATATAGGCCATTTGCCAGGAGTAGTGATTACTGACTCCCCAGTAGCGGATTTTGCCGTTTTTCACCAGATTATCCAAGGTGGAAACGGTCTCTTCCACCGGTGTTTTCACATCCGGATGATGCAGCAGATAAAGGTCCAGGTAATCAGTTTGCAGCTTTGACAAAGAGAGATCGATATTATGCATAATATTGACTCGACTATTGGCTCCCACCCGGCCGTCGCGGCAGAACCGCCGGTAAACCTTGCTGGTCAGGTAAACTTTTTCTCTCTTTTCCGGCCGCAGCAGTCTGCCCAGCACCTCTTCGCTTTGTTTATAGCTGTCCGCTGTATCGATCATATTTATCCCCTTGTCCAGGGCTTCATCAATGACCGCCGCGGAGGCCTTTTCCTCCAAGGTGTTGGGAAAGGTCATGGCTCCGAGACACAGACGTGAAACCTCCATGCCTGTGTTGCCGAATAAATTGTACTGCATAATTAAACCTTACTGTTAGTTTTAAGAGCCTTTCAACATCGCTTCTATCGCCTGGCGCGCACCCTGGGCGATTTCGGGTTCCACAACAATGCGCG
>PUNB01000130.1 GCA_003552565.1 Lentisphaerota bacterium | reverse complement strand
TGTCTCGCACCTTGTCTCGCACCTTGTCTCGCACCTTGTCTGGTTTTCTGTCGATTCCTCATTTTTCAGACTAAGTGCGAGACAAGGTGCGAGACAAGGAAAGTACAAAACTAGGTCTCGAACTCTTTTCGCACAAGTCACCTGAACACTGAAACCTGAAACCACGAAGTCTCACATAAAGAGATCACGACTGATCCTCCCCCAGCGGTTTATCGGAAACGCATCCTGTCTGGCCATTCTCAGCCGCCTGCTGTTTTTCCTTTGCCCCGTCCTCCTCGCTGGGCCAGGCCTGAATCACCGCTTCAATCATTGTGGCCAGCGGTATAGCGAAAAACACCCCCCAGAATCCCCAAAGTCCGCCGCACACCACAATCGCCACCAGAATCGCCAGCGGATGAAGGTTGACCACTTCGGAAAAAAGGAAAGTCGCCAGAATGTTGCCATCGATCAACTGAATCACTCCATAGGCAATCATTAAATAAACAAAATCAGCACTGAATTCCCATTGAAAATAAGCCATTACCGCTATCGGAAATGTCATCACCGCCGCTCCGATATAGGGGATAAGGACCGACAAGCCGACAAAAAAACCGAAAAGTACCGGAGCCTGCAAACCCATAACCGTGAAAACGACACTGCTGCCCCCCCAGACAATAATAATTTCAATGAATTTACCCCGGATGTAATTTCCTATCTGCCGATCGACATCGCGCCAAACGGCAACCACCAGACTGTTGTCAGAGGGCAGAAATCTGGACAGCCAGCCGATGATTAAATCCTTGTCCTTGAGCATGAAAAAAACCATCAGGGGAACAATGACCAGATAAACAACAAAACTGGCGGCACCGCGAAGGGAGGCCAGGGAATAACTGATAATCGTGTCACTGTACTCCGCCAGGCGCGACTGCAGGGAATTGGTGAACTGCACAACTTGTTCCATGGACACAAGGTCGGGATAACGCTCCGGCAGCGCCATCAGCTCTTCCTTGCCCCATGAAATAATCGTCGGCAGCTGTTGGACCAGCTGAACTATCTGGCGGTATAACAAAGGCAATATCAAAAGCAGGCAGGCGAAAAAGAAAATCAGGAAAGGGAAATAAACCAGCCAGACGGCATACTTTCTTGGTACTGACCGTCTTTCCAGATTGCGAACCAAGCCTTCAAGCAGATAGGCGATCACCACCGAAGCGAAAATCGGCGCCAGGATATGCCCGATCCAGAACACCAGCACCGCCATGACAAACAAGGAACCGACCAGCACCGCCACCTGCGGTTCGGCCATGCGCCTCTTGAACCAATTGATTAATATTTTCATGTCAGTCTTTCAAAGTCTTGGCAACGATTCGTGACGCCACCGCCAGTTTGGAAGCCTTGGCGATGGTTTCTTTATCGCCCGTGGATGAAAAGAGCGTCACTTCATTTTCTTCACTGTCAAAGCCAATATCCTGCCTGGAAACGTCGTTTACCGCCAGCCAGTCAAGTTTTTTGTCTCGCAGCTTAGCCAATGCATGTTTCTCTAGATTATCCGTCTCCGCCGCGAAACCCACAACTCTTTGAGAAGTTTTCTTAATTTCAGACAAAGAACGCAGGATATCAACCGTCGGAGTCAAGTTCAGTGATACCCTCTCTTCTTCGCAGCCTTTCTCTTTCTTGATTTTTCGGTCAGCACTTTCAGCCGGCCGAAAATCAGCCACGGCCGCCGCCATGAAAAGAGCATCGCTAACAACAAATTGTCGTATGACTGCCTCTTCCATCTCTCTGGCTGTATTGACTCTGACAACCCTGGCTCCCAAAGGCGGCGGCAGGCCGGCGGGTCCGGAAATCAGGGTGACATCGTGCCCAGCGGCGACAGCGCATTCGGCCAGGGCGTATCCCATGCGTCCGGAAGATCGATTGCCGAGAAATCGCACTGGGTCAAGCGGTTCATAAGTCGGCCCGGCGGTAACCAGCACATGCCGCTTACCGCCACTCTTCCCGGAAGAATGTTCCATCATGTACAGAGAGGCCAGCACTGCTCTAGTTATGCTTTCAGGCTCGCTCATGCGCCCGCCTCCTGTAACCTCGCCGCCAGCACAGGCGACACTGCCGGAATCCGGCCCCAGAAAACGCGCCCCTCGGCGACGAAGGACGCGGCAGTTTTCCTGAACCGTCGGGTTTGACCACATGCGCGGGTTCATGGCCGGAGCAATCAGCAGCGGACCGCGATGAGCCAAGGCGAAAGTGGAGAGAGCGTCATCGGCAATACCGCCGGCCAGTTTGCCGATTATATTGGCGGTGGCGGGCGCGATCACCAGCAATTGTGATTTTTCCGCCAAAGCAATATGCCCCGGTTCCCAGCGTGGCATATTCCACAATGAATCAACCACCGGATTTCTGGAAATAGTCAGAAAAGTCAGAGGTGCAACCAGCCGGGCGGCGTTATCCGTCATAACAACCTGTACATCGACTCCGCTCCGCCGCAGCCGGCTGACCAGATCAACGCTTTTATAGGCGGCAATCGATCCTGTCACTCCCAACACCACGGTACATGGATTTTCTTCGACCGGCAATGATCGCTGATTCTGAATGGATTGGTTATTCTGATTCATCATTTACCTCCCAGGGAGGACGCTTATATGCGGCCGTCCTTTGGCGGGAAGCCTGCAGAATCGTCTGTAAATCCCGCACCGCCCGCATCAGATCATCGTTTATCACTAAGTACTGGTACTCCCGCCAGGCAGCCATCTCCCGCCGGGCGTTTTCCAGCCGGCGTCTAATGACGACTTCTTCTTCAGTACCGCGCTTTCGCAGTCGACGCTCCAGTTCCTGCAAGGAGGGCGGAGCAAAGAAAACATCCACCGAGCGGGTACTGAAGCTGATGCTGCCGGAGCACTGCCGCAGTCGCCTGCCGCCCTCGATATCAACATCCAAAAGAACATCTTTACCTTGATTCAAATGATTTTCAACCTGTGTTCTCGGAGTGCCGTACCAGCAGCCGTGAACTTCGGCGTATTCCAGGAATTCCCCGGCATCGATTTTTTTCCGAAAAGTTTCATCATCCACAAACCAGTATTCCCGCCCGTGCTCCTCTCCAGCCCGAGGTTTTCTGGTGGTGCAGGAAATGGAAAAAGCTAATTCAGGCTCCTGTTCCCGCAGTATGCCGCAGGCAGTGCTTTTCCCGCTGCCGCTGGCGCCGGACACGACCAGCGCCACTCCGTACTTGTTTTCCGATGTTGAGAAAGCATTCACTTTTCGCTATTATCCTTGACCGGGAAAAAATAATCGTTCTGTCGGGTAGTGCCCAGGACACTTTGCCAAAGCTGATCCAGAGGATTGATGCGCCGACGTTCGCGGACGGCCAAATCAACCGGCACATGAATAAAATTGCCGTGCCAGTGAGCTATCACCATTCCGGTTTTGCCGGCCATCGCCGCGTGCACCGCGTTCTCAGCCAAATGCAGACAAAAAACCGCATCCGTCCCGTGCGCCGGCACTGAACGAACAATGTAACTCGGATCAAAATACTTTATGCTGTGCTCCACACCCTTTTCACTTAAATAATCCCCTAGAGTCTG
>PUNB01000275.1 GCA_003552565.1 Lentisphaerota bacterium | reverse complement strand
TATTAACGGCTTCTATGCGCACAAATAATAAAACCTAGTCTCGCACTTTGTCTCGTCCGCCTCAGGCGGATCTGGTTTTCTTTCGATTCCTTCTTTTTTAGACTAAGTGCGAGACAAGGTGAGCACAAAATCAGGTCTCGACCCCTTTCCGGACGGGCTCCAGCTAATTCTTCCCGGTACTTCCGAAGCCCCCGGCGCCGCGGCTGGAGGCGGCCAGGTTCAGTTCCATTTCCAATTTGACCTCGGGCAGGTTCTGAATGACCATCTGCGCGATCCGATCCCCCCGTTCGACCTGAAAAGGCCGGTCGCCGGCATTAAACAAGATCACTTTCACTTCGCCGCGATAACCGGCGTCAATGGTGCCGGGTGAATTCAAAACCGTTATGTACGACTTGGCCGCCAGGCCGCTGCGAGGCCGGACCTGGGCCTCGAAACCGACCGGCAGCTCCAGAAACAGTCCGGTCGGCGCCAATGCCGCCACACCTGGGTTTAAGGTGACTTCTTCCCGGGCTCGTAAATCATAAGCGGCATCATCGGCATGCGCTTTGCGCGGATATAAATCTTCACAACCGGACTGCATGTAAAATTTTACCGTCGTCACCATTAGCTGTACTCCTTTATCAATCGCAGTTTGCGTCAAGAACAATTCTATTTTTTCAATGCCGCCGGCACCTGGTCAGCGGATTTATGATCAGCGAACACGGCCAAATGATCACCGGCCCGCAGGACAAAGTCGCCGGCCGGAATGAAAAGCTGCTCCCCTCGCTGCACCAAGGCGACAATCGCGCCCTTGGGCCAGGGTACTCGGCGTAACTCCTTTCCACACCATTTATTACCATCTTCCAGCTCCATTTCCAGCAGCTCTCCCGGCAGAGACTGGAACAAGGTGGCGGCCCGGACATTCTGTCCGCGGACAAAGCGAAGAATGGCGTTGATCATAATGGTGTAAGGACTTATCACCCTGTCCAGCAGCCGCATGTGTCGAATGATCGGCGCGTACTCCGGCTTACCCACCTGGGCCACTGTCCAGGGAGCCCCCATCTTCTTCGCCTGAATGCAGGAGACAATATTAAGTTCGTCATCGCCGGTCATGGCGATAAAGGCGCAGTCTTTCCCTATTCCGGCCTCCTGGAGGGTGTCTTGTTTCGAAGTGTCGCCCCGCAGCACTAAAGTTTTAGAGAGATGCTCGGCCACAAATTCCGCCCGGTCAATGTCGCGCTCGATTAACACCGTTTTATCCCCGCCTTGTTCCAGCATGGCGGCCAGAGTCAGGCCGGTGCCGCCGCCGCCGGCGATAATATGACGACTGAATCGGGGCCGCGGATGATGGGCCCAATTCAGAAAAACATCGACATCTTGCGCATGCAGCACCACAAAAGCTTCATCATCTTCCCGCAATAAAGTATCGCCGCTGGGAACAAGCAGTTTCTGGTTACGCATAACACCGATAAAACGGGAGCGCGACAGTATCTCGTGATCCTCCGCCAAACGCTCCAGTTTTTTCCGAACAAGCGGCGATCCTTGATTCAGGCGCACACCAACGGCAAAAATCCTGCCGTCGAGCATGTCAGCGATATCGACGGCGCCGGGAAATCGCAGAATCTCCTTAATTTCCCTGGCACTCTCTTCATGCTGCGAAACCAGCAGGTCAATGCCCTGCTTTCGCCAATCCCAGCGCGAGGAAGCCAGATAGTCCGTATCCCGCACTCTCGCCACCTTGGTTTTAACCCCGGCCTGCTGCGCGTAAAGGCAGGCGAGGATGTTGACTTCATCCTGACTGGTTACCGCCAGAACGATGTCGGTTTTTGCCAAACCGGTTTCCTCCAGCACTAGAGGACTGCTGCCGGAGCCGACAACCGACATTACATCCAGCTCCGCCTCCAGTTCCCGAAGCGCCGATTCGTCTTTGTCCACCAGCACCAAGTCATGATTCATGGCACTGAGCGTCATGGCCAGACTGCCGCCGGTGGAACCGGCGCCGATGATTAAAATACGCATACAAACAAAACCTATGTTAAATCAGTTTTTTCAGCCGGTTCAATATGCACAATGACATCGACAATTTCCGCTTCGCAGTTCAGGAGAGCGCTTTTGGCCTGACCGGCGATATTATGACCTTCCCGCACTGACAACCGCTCGTCCACCAGCAAATGCAGGTCGACACTCCATCCGTAGCCCAGTGAACGGGTGCGGATTTGATGAACTTCCTGAACTTCGGGTATGTTACTCGTCAGCCGGGCGATTTTCTCCACTGTCGCCGCCGGCGCCGCCCGGTCGCTCAGCTGCCTGAATGCCCGCCAGCCGCTGTCCCAGGCCAGCTTGAGAATCAGCACCGACACCGCCATGCCGCCGATGCTGTCCAGAAAACCCCAGGCCGGCACCGTCCAGGCGGTAAAGACTGCAAGGATGGCGGGTATGGAGCTGTAAGCATCGGAACGATGATGCAGTGCGTTGGCTCGCAGCGCCGGCGAAGCCAGACGTCGCGCCTGCGCCCGGGTCCAGCGAAAGAGAACTTCCTTACACACCAAAGACACAATCGCTCCAATCAAAGCCGTAAGTCCGGGCGGCGGTCTCTCGGAAACCTGTAAGTCATTGATTGATGAAATCAGCAGGCCGGCCCCCGTTGCAGCCATCAAAATGGCGATTCCCAGTCCAATCAGCAGCTCCAAACGGCCGTGACCGTAAGGATGTTCCCCATCCGGTTCTCTGGGGCAATGCCGAGCACAGAACAGTAAACCGATGTCGCTGGCCACATCCGACAGATTGTGCACACCATCGGCCATCACCGCCCGACTGCGGCCGAAATAACCCGCCGTCACTTTCAGCAGACTGAGAGCCAGATTGACCGTCAAACCGACTGCCGCCACACTGGTGAAGCTATGTTTTTGATCAGTCATGCCGAAAAATCCATAAAAACCACGGATGAACACGGATAAAGGTAACCAGCCCGTAATAATGAATATTGAATTCTGAATGTTGAGTGTCGGGCGGACCTATCAGTTTTACTTCAAAATTCATCATTCGATATTCAACATTCAGAATTGTGTTTCATACAAGCCCGAACGCCGGCGCGATGCGGGCCGGATACCCCGAGGGTGAGACTTGTTGCGGCGTAAAAAACTTTGTCTCGAACCTTGTCCAGTGTTTTTTGACTTTGGAATCAGGTTCGGGACAAAGTTCGGGACAAGGTTATATATACGAAGTCTCACATAAGCTGAATGGCTGGACAAATTTTCCGTGGCCATTAATCCCGGTATTTCATTCAAGCGCTTACTCTACTCAGGCTATACGTATTGTCAAGACGTGATTGATTTATCCGTTTACGAGGGTATCTTACTGAGCTTTTCATAATTGGTGAATGTATGCGCATATCAGGGCGTCGGTTTAACAAGACCCCATGCGGAAAAGGGTAGTTAGCCGAATTTGTGTTGCTGAAAACCTTGTCTCGCACTTAGTCTAAAAACTGAGGAATCGAAAGAAAACCAGACAAGGTGCGAGACAAAGTGCGAGACAAGGGGAGCACAAAATTAGGTCTTGACCCCTTTTCGCATGGGGCCT
>PUNB01000153.1 GCA_003552565.1 Lentisphaerota bacterium | reverse complement strand
TATCCAGCGTCGGCAGGTTGTCGAAATGATTCGGCGGGATCGTAATCATCCCTCGATCATCATGTGGAGCATGGGGAATGAAACGAACAACGCCGCCGACGGCCGCTGGGCTCGGGAGGAAGACCCTACACGGCTCATTCATTATCGAAAAGTTCAAGGGCCGACTCCGGAAGCTGATCATACCCATCTTGATCTCGACATGGAAAACCTTCTCCGCTGTACCGTTCGCGGCTGGTGGCGCCATGAGGCGATGGACCAAGACACCGCACCCCTGCCGGAAAACCATGAGAATGGCCAGATCACGGGTACGGAAATCTGTCAGCACGAGGGTGCCAGAACTCGCAATGCCAACACCCGCGGCCGTGTCGACGATGACACCGTCGTTTGGATTTACGCTGACCACGGCGCCGACCGCGAATACCGCTACTGTCCTTTGAAGCATGTCAATCCCAAAGGCTGGGTTGACGCTTATCGGCAGCCCAAGCTGATCTATTGGCTGTGGCAGGCAAATCGGACCAGTGATCTGATGGTTCACATCCACGAATACTGGTGGCGCCCAGCCCACATCGGCAAACAACGGAATATCGCGGTTGATTCCAACGGTGATACAGTCGACCTCTATGCTGGGGAAGCTCATATCGGCACGCGACATCCTTGTGCTGATAACTTTTTCTCGGTTGTTTTCGAGAACGTCGAAGTAGCGGACAAACAACTGCTGGCGATTGCCCGCCGCGGCGGGGAAGAATCCAAACATCTTCTGTTTATGTCCGGAGCGGCCGCCGCCCTTCGACTCGAAAGTTCTCACCGGGTTCTGGCCGCTGACAGGGGCGCAGTCGCCCTGCTTACCGTGGATACGGTGGACGCGGAGGGCAGCCCCGTCATCGGAGCCCGTCCGACCCTGCATTGGGACATTAAAGGACCCGGCTCCCTGATCGGCCCGCCGGTTTATGAATCGGATATTGACAAGCGTGAAGAAGAAGATGGCACGATGTACACCATAACGCCTGTTGTCATGCCGATCAGGGCGGGGATTGAAGAAGGTTTAATTAAAGTAACGGTATCCTCTCCCGCTCTTCAGCCTGCCGCAGTGCAAATGGAGTGTCGGCGGCCAGCCGCTGAGACAAGAGAAGATGTTATCCGGGAACCTGCCGCAGTGTCCTCGGAAAGCGGCGTGGCGCGCCTGGATCGACAAAGGCAAGAAGCAGAAGCAAGAAAGAAAGAGTCGGCCGAGCTGGAATCAGAACCGATACTCTATGCTGATATTCATTTTGATTCACTGGATCGCCGGGGAATCCAGCGGCGCTTATGGCGCGAGATCGGCGGTTTCCCGTTTATGCAGAGAACCAGCAGACGAGCCTCCGCATTGATTGAGACTCTGACCGACCTGGCGATTGCCGGCAACGGCACTCTCATCGCCGACGATGTTAATTTCCATCTGCGTCAATTTTATCAGCAATGCAAATCTGGATAGAATATCCTTCTGCTTGACGATTCGCGCTAAGCGTATTAAAGCACAGTGTTTGGGATTTAATTCGGAAGCGGGAGGGGCTTCTGTCAGCAATCAGCAATTGAAATTAAGTAAACTTATTTAAAAATCAGTACACTGGCGAAAAAAGTACTTTAATCGTCGATTGAAGAAAAAGGGAGGAATTTATCGTAATTAAGCTTTTAACTTTCGTTTTTGACTTACTGCTGCCCCTGGCGGTCGGGTATTTACTGGTCCATCAATGGCGCTTTAAGAGTGCTTCTTTTGATCGTGTGGTTACATTTGCAATCGTTGGGCTTGTGCCTTGGCTGGCTCTGTTGAGTTTTTGGCAGGTAGAGCTGAAAACTGAATTAATTGTTCTGCCATTTCTCGGATTGGCTATGCAGCTGCTGCCTGGAGGCATTGCCTGGCTGCGCTCGGAATTTAAATCTCAGGATAATCTGGTTAAAGGAAGCTATATCTTAAGCAACCTTTTGTGCAATCGGGGAGTGCTGGGAGGACTGACAGTATTTATTCTGTTTGGCGAGCAGGCTTTCGCTTATGCACAGTTGATTATTGTTTTCGGAATGCCGGTTTTAGTAATTGTGGGGTTTCCTCTGGCCAGTCATTATAATCGCGCGCACTACAATAATGCCAATGACAACTCCAGCTCTTTTCTAAGTACATTCCTGGACAAAAGGCAGCTGCCTTTGGCGGGACTGCTGGCTGGCGGTTTACTGAATGTCGGGGGAATTGAGCGGCCCGAGATGCTGGGAACGGTATTTGCCGGCCTTATTCATGTGGTCGCCTGGGCTTTGCTGGTGCCGGTGGGAGCTTCCATTGATTTTCGGGAAATGAAAAAACACTGGCGGCAGGTGCTCGATATCATACCGCTGCGTTTTATCTTGAGTCCTCTGATATTATACTTACTGGCTATGCTGGCGGGACTGGAGGGAACCCTTCTTCTTACAGTGGTGGTTCTGGCTATGACACCGACGGCAATTAACGCAGTGGTCACGGCTAAGCTTTTCGGACTCAGTGTGAATTTGGCCACAACGGCTTTTGTCCTGACCACGGCGGTATATATGATATTCATTTTGCCGTTGATGCTGGTGCTGACTGCCTATGTATTCTAGACTTATTATTTCAGGCGAATCCGGCGGCTTATGCGTCATTCTGGAAAAATGCCCCCTTCAGCAGAGTTTATGGGCATATTGTGGTCGTCTTTCATACCCACAAATTCTGCGGAGAGGCCTATTTTTCTTTCTCGAACAGGCGGGAGAAAGAGGGCAGGGCGGCATTCAGTTCAGTGGGCGGAATCTGGATTCGCCATTCATTCCCCAGCTGCCGCCTGATCCAGTTGGCGAGATCGAGAATCGCGTCCATATCCCAATGATGCAGTATTTCTTTATTGCCGCGCTGTAAATGCGATGCGTCGCAGCAGTATCCCGGGTCCAGCTGGCGTATTGTCAATGAAGACGGTTCATTCTGGGCGGCCAGTTGACGGACATTGCGCTTCAGAATGTTAACGGTGGCTGAACAGAGCCAGCACGGCTGGCCGGTGCGGATCGGGGAGGCTGAAGTTTCGGGAGTTTCCAGACGACAGCCGTCGTTGGGAAGAGATGGCTGTTCAAGGTGAATTTCATGTTCCGCGTCGGGTTGTGATTTGCGGGATTTTGGCTGTTGATCCCAGGCCATATACCACTGGAAACGGTAGCGCCGGCCCGACGGACTGTAGGGGGTACAGGTCATCAATGGTTCACGGATAAAACGCAATCCATCAGGTTCCGCGATTATTTTGTAACTGCCATGTTCCGGTCCGGCTCCCAGCGATTTCTGCCAGCGCCATACATCGCCGCCGGCGCCGATTTCCAGACGCACTCCATCCTGACGATGAAAAACGAGAGCCAAAGGCGGACGGTGCCAATGGCCTATCATAACTTTCTCTTGGCCTGCTGAGGGTTGTTCGATCGGAAAGTAAGCTGGTTCAGCCCCTTCCCGTAAATGCTGCACGGGGGGGATGCAGAAAAAGGTCCGCCAGCGGCCGGGAAGGAAGAGGCCGCCGACCCCCAAATGACGCTGCACCTGTCCGTTCC
>PUNB01000257.1 GCA_003552565.1 Lentisphaerota bacterium | reverse complement strand
GTTTATATTCCCGGTCGGCGTTGAGAACCAGTTCATAGGCGGCGCTGCGGCGACCTTTTCCTGATTGCAGTTTTTCTTTATACACTCGGGGAGGAGTGGAAAGGTTTTCCCGTTTGGCCAGGTCGGACAAAGGCAATTCGTGGTTTTTGATCGCCTGTCGATATTTATTATATAAGGCCGGTATTTCTTTTTCCCGGCCCTGCAGCAGAAGCGCCACCAGGTCATGTATGTATTGCCGCTGGAATGGTTCAAGTCCTCGAGATTTAAGCGCGGCGCCGGTGATCACCACTTCGCCGTCGTTTTCCAGCAGAGCGTAATTTTTGCTTTTATAGGCGAACATGGCCTGGTAGGTATTATCGAGTTCCACCTCGATCCCTTCCGGCAGGGTGTTTTGCAGCTTAGCGGTGAATGACTCGGTATCGCTGATATTCGGGGGCGGGGTGAAGTAGATACCGTCGGTGTCAATTTCAATCACTTTGGCTCCCTGATTATGCAGAAAGTCGACCATTGACTGCAGGAGTTCACGGCCGGTGCGGGTGACTTCTTCGGCCATGTCAAAGTCATTAAAAGTGCCTTGTGAAAAACCCAGATAACCGTAAAAAGAATTAATCAGGATCTTAAAGGAGCTTTGCAGAGCTTCAAAATGGTCTTTTTCCGCCGCGTCATCGGCATTCCTGGCGGCTTCCTTGGCGGTCAGTCGAAACCGGCGCAATTCGCTCAGCATCGGAGTGAATACTTGTTTATGATCACGCGCCGGCTGCAGGCCGCGGCTGAGGATGATTGAGGGATATAGAGAACGCACATCGACGTGCCAGACATCTTTGAATATGCCGGTCAGCAGGGAATCGGTCAGGCCGCCGCTGAAGTTACGCGGTTGTTCCGGCCGGGGCAGCGCCTGTTCGTCAATAATATAGGCGGCGCACAGCAGGGCGTCGATGCGGCTGGCATTGCCCCGGCTGACGCAATTCTGATAGCTGTAGGGCACCAGCTGAGCCTGATGGAAATAACTGGGAGAAAGAATGTCGGCAATGGCGGCGGTCTCTCTGACGTCATCCAGGGCGTAGAGCTTCAGGGTTTCCGGATCCCGATCAAAGGTATGGGCGATTTCCTCTCCGCGCACGTAAGTTCGATCATCGGCCGCCACCGAGAAATGTTTGGCGATCGATTTCAGGTTCAAACTATCCAGATTGCGGTGGACTATGTCGTAAAGCTGCGCCAGGTGCAGGGTGTCGACGACATGCCGGCCATAGATATCGAAACGGGTGTAAGTGCTGGCTCTCTCCGCCGCGGTGAAGCGTGAGGAGCGCGACTTTGCCGGCTTCGAAAAACGTCCCAGGTTGAGGGCGATTTTGTGGCGCCTGCAGCGCTGCTGGAGATAGGGAAGATCGAAATTAAAGATATTATGCCCTTCAATCACATCCGGGTCGCGTTCCTGGATGTGCCGAATCATCTCTTTAAGCATGGTCGGTTCGTCCATTTCCGGTCCGGCCAGCAGTTTTTCCCAGCCGGTGTTATCGCTCATGGCGATCATGATGACGGCATCCTCGGCTCTTTCCGGGTTGGAAAAATCATAGCCTTCCTTGGTGTAGGTTTCTATGTCCAGCTGCAAGCGGCGGATATCTTCAAACCCCATGTCGCGAAAGAGGCGGGCGTTGAGCATGGTGAACGCCTGTTGGGAAAGGTCTGTAAACATTCGATAAGGTGAGTCAAAGGCGCCGTTGTTTTTACGAGTGACCTTCTTGAGCTGTTGTGCCGCTTCCCGGCACTCGGAAAAGTTATTAAAAGTGACCAGATGGTCGTGTTCCGCCGGGCCTTCAAGCGGCTTGATCGACTGAGCCTCGGGTAGAGCTTCGGCCAGTTGCCGGGAGCTGACCAGCAGCCAGGGGGAGAAGGGCAGGTTTTGAGTTTCGATCTTGTTGTTGCGTCGAAAAAAAAGAGTGGCGGTGCCGTTGTCCTCAGGTTCCAAGGCGACCAGCTGAGAGTAACGGCAGGGGACCAGTCGGTCAAGATCCAGCTTCTGGTTGTTCATAATGAGTGGTTCTCCCATGGAAATCGGTACTTCATCCCGAAGCGGGTGTTAAGTTCGGACAATTGATTTCGCAAAGCGAGCGGCACCGGGCAGCCGTGTTCTCGGCGATACTGCCAGGCCAGCCATTCTTTTTCGCCCGGAGTGTAGATGCGCGTTTGGCCCTGAGCTTTGGCTGAGTGGCGCAATTGCCTTAGAATGGTGCCGGCTATTGTTTTGAAGATCGAGGGCTGGATAAACTGCTTAACGCTAAGGGCGATAAAAAAATGCCCCAGCCGGTAGGGCACATTGTTGCCGTTCCGGTCTTTGCCGGAAAGATCTTTAAGAAAATTCGCCTGAGTGAGGGCGGCGGATAAAACCTCTACGGCGGCGGCGTATCCATAACCTTTATAGCCGGCGGTTTCCTCGCCTGGACCGCCGAGCGGGGTCAGGGCGGCGGAACCCTCGACCAGTGACCGCAGCACAGTTTTCGGGTCGGTCATCGAATGGCCCTGCCGATCAATCACCCAGCCGGGCGGCAGTTCTTTGCCAGAGCGTTCATAAGCTTCGATTTTTCCCCGCTGGGTGACCGAGGTGGCGCAGTCCAGGTTGAAATGGAATTGCTCATCCGTGGGAAAAGCGATGGTCAGGGGATTGGTTCCGAGCATATTTTCGACTCCGAACGTAGGGGCGATGGAGGGGCGGGCGTTGGTGCCGACAATACCGATCATATCGCGATCGGCGGCCATGTCGGCATAGTACCCGGCGATACCGAAATGCGAAGAGTTGCGCACCGCCGTCATCGCCGTGCCGTATTCATCGGCTTTTTCTATTGCTTTTTGCATGGCCTCTTTGGCGACCACATGGCCCATGCCGTTGGAGCCGTCGAAAACCGCGGTGGTTGCCGATTCAGTGACTGTTTTTATATCGGTCACCGGTTCCACTATCCCTAGGTCAAGGCGATCAATGTAGATAGGCTTGAATCTGCCGATGCCGTGTGAGTCAATGCCTTTTTTGTCGGCGGTTATCAGAACTTCGGCAATGATCCCGGCGTCGTTGTCGGGAACTCCGGCATTGATCAGCGCTTCCCGCATGAAGTTTTCCAGCACTGTAAAATCAATCCAGAAGCAGTCAGGGTATTCAGCGGCGTAATTTTCAAAATCAGTCATTGTGTTTTCACTTTGTAATGTTTTCTTCCCAATGCTCCGGTTCCAGAAGGTGTTCCCTTATTTGCTCAAGTATAATCGGGCCGATACCGTTTACCTGGATTAAATCTTCCACGGTTTTGAACGGGCGATTTTCGATTATCCTTCCGGCCAGCACCGGCCCGATTCCCGGTAATGCTTGCAGCTCTTCTTTGTCAGCAGTGTTCGGATCCAGCGGTTTTTCAGGATGCGAGTCGGGGAACAGGAATTCTTTCAAAGCATCTTCCTCCTCGCGTTCTTTGCGGCGTTCTTCCAGCAGTGACTGCGGATCGGTCTCGGCCCAGATGCCGGTTCTTTCCATGGCCGCGGCCAACTCCAGATCCTGTAACCGTTCAATCATTTCGGAGCGCGGTACTCCATCGGGGGCGAGGCGG
>PUNB01000048.1 GCA_003552565.1 Lentisphaerota bacterium | reverse complement strand
CATCAGAATTAATGTCCAGGATATCGCCAGAAGGACATGCGGTTATTATACTGGCAACTAGATGGCATCAGGATGATCTGGTAGGTAGGATAAAAGATAAGATGAAAGAGGACCCAGACTTCCCACAATTTAAGATAATAAACTTTCCAGCATATGATGAGGAAAAAGATGAATACCTATTTCCGGAGAGATTTAGTGAACAATTTTATAAAAACCAGAAATCCCTAGGAGACTATAGGTGGAGTGCTTTATATCAAGGGAGGCCTGTAGCACTCGGTGGGAATGTTTTTCAGGTAGATAATATAAAATATATAGATAAAGCTCCTGACGATATGGCTTTTATAAGAGTTTGGGACATAGCTTCTACACCCAAAGGAGACTATACTGTAGGTTCATTGGTAGGGATAGATGATGATGATAATGTGATAGTAGGTGATATGGTGAGGTTTAGGGAGAAGGCAGTTAAGAGGGAAGAGTTAATGACTAATACTGCTATAGAAGATGGGCCAGAAGTTAGACAATTGATAGAAGGAGTTGGTGGTTATAAAGATGCTGTGGATAGGTTAGATGAGATACTAAAAGGGAAGAGTATAGTCGAGAAAGATACACCAACTAAAAGTAAGGAGATTAGGGCATTATCTCTCGAACCATTGATAGAAGGTGGGAAGCTACATTTTGTTAAAGCTGACTGGAATGCTGCTGCTAAACTAGAACTAGCCGAATACCCTAAGAGTAAACATGACGATATAATAGATACATTGTCTGCAGGTTATAAATATCTTAGGGCAGATGGGGATTGGCTTTTCATGTAACTTTTTATCAAACTAGTCCCACCAGCTAGTTTCAAACTCTTAACTCTAGATAGATTGGTTGCATTATCCAAAAAACCTGTTATAATAAACTGCGGACACTCTAATTAAACTATAGGGAAAATATAATGACTGATGAAAAACTACTTGAAGTTATAGGTAAGAATGTTGAGGAAGTCCGAGTTGATCTGAAAGAAGTTAGGGCCGACATTTCAAGGATACAACAGGAGAGTAATTGTTATCAAAATACCACAAGAATATCTGAGCTATGGGATGAAAAAAATATATCTAACGGAATGGCTAAATTAAAAGAGGCATGGACGCAACGCTACAGATCTCCCATCATAACCGGTATTATAGTCTCCATAACACATGTCATTCTATACTATGTATTATTTTCTGGATAATGAATAAGGATAAGAAAGATAAGGATAAGAAAGATAAGTATACTGTGATTGTAAGACATCCTAACGGTAGCATAACCTATAGAACATTTAAGAGAAGGAAGGTCTTTAATAGTTAGGGGAACTTGATGCTAAACTATGTTGCTACGATTGCAGATAATAATATTAGTGGTGAGGTAGGTGATTTCTGTAGGAGTATAATGGTAGGAGGCTATTTGGGTGATGTCTTTATCTTTACCCCCAGCAACAATCCTATCCAAGATGCTCCAGTCAATTCCAGGGTTATAAGGTTTGAAGCTAATTGGGATGATAATCTTGGAAAGGATAATATAGCCGCATCTTTTAAACCTCAGATATTTACATGGGAAGGATTTGAGGATAGGAGCAAGATTGTATACCTGGATTCCTCGGACCTATTAGTCTTTTGCGATATAGATGAGATATTTGATAAGTTAGGTGATGGGAAGATATTGGCTGCTAAAAATTATAAGACAAATAGGGCTGAAGAGTATAGGGATAAGCTAAGAGATAGGCTAGATATTTCAGATGATATTATATTGAAATGTAAGACAGTTAGTTCGGGTGTAATAGTAGGGAGGAAGGGTGCAGTTTTAACAGAGATGATGCATACTTGGGATACTATGATACAGGACAGTGGCTATCATATAAAACTAGCTAGGGGGAAGATAGGAGACCAGATATCATTTAACTTCATATTTGCACATCTTCATAGGAGAGGTCTAACTAACTATCTCTCTGAAACTTACAACTTCAGCCATTATATCAGAACCAATAAACTGAGGATAAAAGATAGGAAGCCTGTTACGAAGGATGGTTCAGTAGTTAAAGTACTTCATGGTAGTGGTTCAGGGAATATAGATAGTCGTTTTAGAGAGCTAGTTCGATAATAGTTGAAGTCAATCGCAATCTACAGTACAATATATAGCAGGGGACGATACATGAAAATATTAAACAGGATTAAAGATAGATTTAGCACTGATGTATCTGCAGCTGTGACTTTTGCTATACCTACAGACATGTCAGCTCTATTAGACACTGATACTGATCATATAAAAACCATAGCAACACCTAAAGAAGTTATAAAGCTAGCATATGGTCTTCAACTAGCTGCAGGAAATGCTATTGCAGAATCTATGATGGGTATAGATTACTACATGGCAAAATTAGTAAAAGATACTTGGCAGGTAGAAGCCAATCATAGGATACAGAGTTTACTAGAGAACCCTAATGACTTTAACTCAGGAGAGGAGCTTAAATTTATCATAGCGTTGGATATATTCTTCCTGGGTGAGAGTTTCCTGGAGATAGTTAGGGATGGGCTTGGTAATGTAGATGCGATTTATCCTATGTATGGTAGTACAGAAGTCTTGAAAGTAGATAAAGAAACAAAGGTACCTGCAGTTTATAAGAATGTAGTAGGGGATAAAACCAGAGAGATTGATGCAAAAGATATAATTCATATTCGTAGGCCCAAACTTCAATCAAGGTATGGTGGGATGGGTGATGTTATGGGAGCATCGAAGGTATTGAATATTGTAGGTAAACTTCAGGAGTCCCAATACAAACTATATAAGCAAGGCGTATTCCCAGCAGGCTTCCTTTTAGTAGGTGGTAATGCTAAAGCTAAAGAGAGGGAAGCACTACAGAAAGAGATAAAAGAGAGGCATTCTGGTGTGGATAACTTTGCCAAAATCATACCTTTAAATGCTGAGAATGTAAAATATCAAGAGGTTAGTAGAAGTCCTAAAGACATGATGTTTAGTAGGGATACAAGGGAATTGAGGGAAGAGATTTTAATGCTACTTAGAATACCGGCACCTCTCCTGGGAAAAGTAGAGGCTTCAAGTAGAGCAGCAATGGAGAGTATGGAATATTGGTTCGCTAAATATCGCTTGAATCCTCTTGTACAACTTATAGTTAGTAATTTAAATAAAGAGTTGGTTCTACCAGACTATGGGGAAGAGTATAAGCTGGTTTCTGAAGAAGTGGTGCCTGAAGATAAGGAATACGAACTGAAAAAGACAGAGATGTACCTGGATAAAGGTGTTTTAACTATAGATGAAGTAAGGGCTAGAGAAGGGATAGATAAACTTTAAATGAAGAGGTTTTGTTATGAAAGTATTGAGTCCAGTAGAAATAAAAGCAGGGGCAGGACAAAAGAGCTATAGGGATGTTAACTTCATGACAGAGGCTGAGACTGTCATAGATTATATCAAGATAGATGAGTTAGTTAATGAAGATGGGTGGGAAGTTAAACAGCTGGTTCGACCTGTAGAAAATTTGATGAACTTAAAGCTATCAATCTATGAAGGTACTGTAGGTGAGTATGATTATGAATATACTTTAGAGGTTGAGT
>PUNB01000040.1 GCA_003552565.1 Lentisphaerota bacterium | reverse complement strand
CCGGAAGGAGTTTTCCGCGGGTAGCGTCGACGTTCAGGAACGGTTGATTTTTGGTCGCTCCGTTGAATTCCCAGGGAAGGATTCTGGTCGATGGGCGCTTCTCTCTCCTTCTGATTGATTTTACTGTACCATTCATTATCTCCCCGGCAATACAATTCAGCGGCCTTGACTCCCCCCAGCCGTGTCTCACGTCTTTCTTCCGAATTGAGCCCGCTGGCGACCAAGGTGCTGGAATAGACGGCTGAGCTGTTTTCGGAGGGATCAGTGCGAATCAGATACAGTCCATGTTTAGCCCGGGTCATGGCCACATACAGGCGGCATAACGATTCATAGCCGTTTTCCACCCCCTGGCGGCGGCGGGTTTCGCGTAAAACCGGGTCGGTTTCGGCGACGGTTTTCGGCGGCAGATTGAGAACCCATTGGGGGGTGCGGTCCATATTGTCGGCTTTTTCAACATGCAGGCCGGCGGAGTTGACTGTGTCAATACTGCTGGAGCGGTCCAGACACGGGAGCAGCACCATGTCGAATTGCAGACCTTTGGCTTTATGAATCGTCATGACCTGCACAGAATCGCTGAAAGACTGGTCCTGACGTTCGTAACTTTCCAGAAAATCTGTGAAACGGGCGGCGCGACCGCCGCCGTTCAAATCGAACTCCCGGGCGGCGTCAAAGAGTTCCCGAAGCTGTCTTTGTTCATAATCTGTCAGCGGCATGTCAATCTTGGCGGTCCACTCTCGAAGCAGTGATTCGACACCTTTTTTTGTCATCGCGGCCAGCAGTTCAGCGACCAGTTTCGCCGGCGGTTTTTCCGTATCAGGAAGACTATCTCGCAGCGGACTCATACGCAGGTGCCGCCAGGCGAATAAATCCCCGGGGTGTTCGGCTATGCGCACCAGTTCGATGACGGCCCGGTTAAGGGGGCTTTCCAGCACTCCGGAAGCTCCGGCGAAGTGAGCCTGCACGCCTGCATCTCGCAGAAAGCCGGTCAGTTTGAGTCCCTGGTCGTTGGTGTTGACCAGAGCGGCCACACTCAGCCCCAGTTCAAGAGGGCGGCATCGCTGGATAAGTTCCAGAGCCGCGGCAAATCGCGCCTTTTCGGCGACCTGAGCGCTGTCTCTGCCGGCGGGGCGTTCCAGAGAGTAAACCGCCGCCGCTCCCGGAACGTTAAGGGCGGTATGGTGATATTGCCAGGAGTCATTCCAGATATCCCATAATTCCGGGTCGAGCCCCAGTTCGCGCTGGTCCAGATCGTGAAACACTGCATTGACCAAATCGATAACCGGCTGGGCCGAGCGATAGGAATGGGCCAGGGAGCGAGTTTCCAATACCGGTTCGTACTGTCGGCGAAGGTGGGTGAATAAGCGGGGATCGCCGCCGCGCCATTGATAAATTGACTGTTTGACATCGCCGACAAAAAAGAAGCTGCGGTTTTTTTCCGGCTCCTGCATCACTTCGTCCACGAGGTTGGAGATTGCCCGCCACTGCAGGGTGCTGGTGTCCTGAAATTCGTCCAGCAGCCAATGATCAAAACGGCCGTCAAGGCGATAATCCAGAAATAGTTTATTGTTTTGTTCCGGGTTCGAGGTAAGGATCGGTGTTTGGCATCGGTCTGACTGGCCGAGCAGAAAAGCGATTTCCAGGAAAGTCAGCCATCCGCTCTCGCGAATTTTTTTCCGATAGACTTCTTCATAAGCGCTGAGCACACGGTAAAGACCTTCTGTCTGTTCAATGTGCGCCTCAATTATGGCCGCGGTTATGTATTCAAAAACACGGATGGCGGCGTTTTTTTCCCGGCTGTCCAAGGAGACTTTCCGTCTGCCGATCTTCAGTTCACCCAGCCCATTGAGCAATTGAGGATAAGCTTCGGTCAATTTTTCGTACAGATATTTTATCCGTCGATAACTCGACAAAGGATGGGAATGTTCAAGCGCTGAAAAAAAATCCCGACATTTTTCCGCCGCTGATTCCGGGAGATCGCCGTTTTCGAGAGCTTCGCGGAGAATTTCTTTTTCTTTTTCTGGATAAGGCAGACTTTTTTTCCAAACGTATCCATCAGGCCAGATCTGCTCCCGGCCGCCCCAAAGTTGGGCTTGTTCCGCTTCCAGCAGCGTTTGGTGATAATTGTCAATAAAATTATGCAATGCACCGCTGAAGCTTTTGTGATCCTGGCCGAAAACAGCGCGACGGAATTCCTCCAGGAAGTTGTATTTGTCTTCATCCTGTCCCCGACGCAGGCTGGTGAGGACCTGGCGCAGCGCCTCCTGTTTAGCGACTGTTTCCTGAAAACCTTCCAGAATTGCCAATTCACCGCTTAAGCCGAACTCGAAAGGAAACGTCTGCACGATGTTAACCAGAAAACTGTCCAAAGTGCCTATCCGCAACTGATGACTAGCTTCCAGGACTTGTCGGAGAAGTTCGGCGGCGCGGTGTGTAGGAAGAGAACCGCCCTGATCAATAAAACGGCAGCGGCGCAGATTTTCCTGCAGCCGGCAACATTCCCCCTGGTCGGCGGCGGCCTCCGCCAAGGTCTGGATCACCCGATCAAACATTTCGCCCGCCGCTTTACGGGAAAAGGTGAGAGCGATTATCCGGCGGGGATCGGCGCCGGCCGCCAACAGGCCGATATAACGATGCACCAGCTGGAAAGTTTTGCCGGCGCCGGCGGAGGCGGAAATGGCTAGATTCATCATGGCGGGGTTATCGTCGTCTTCCCAAATGAGCCAGGAGTTCTTCAGGGATTTCTATCTGAGCGCGTTCTTCGCTCTTTTCGTTGAAGCGCTCGAATGCCCACTGAGCTTTCCGCTGATAAACCTGCTGTCGGGTCATTTGTCTTTGATTTTCGACAATCTCTTCCTCCGGCTCCATTCTCTGGGCCAGGAACACCAGGAGGCTGTCGCCATTTTTCGATAAAGGTTCGGAAAGCGCGCCGACTGACTGCGCGTCCAGCCGCTGTTGAAGCAGGTGCTGCAGGGCTGGGTTACCTTCAGGAGGTTCAGCGCGGCTGAACCGGCCGGTTTCTACGAAATTGAATTTCTGCAGAAGGGCCTGGGGGTTGTCCGCTTCCGGAAGTTCTCCGGCCACCTCCTCATATACCTCTTCCGCTTCTGCTCGAGCCAGCCGTGAAGCTTCCTCCTGAATAGCCCAATCGGTGGTTAATCGCTGAATTCGTTCGTTATTCTCAAAGCTGGGTATGGCGGGAGGACGGGATGATTGATAAAGCGCCACGAGCGACTGGCCGTTCAGTTCCACGACTTCCGAGATCGGCTGCTCTGAAGACAGGTTGTAAACCGTTTCCGCTGCTTCTTCATGATCCTGCAAAAGTGGAGGCGGGGAGCGCATATTGAAATGCTCGGTTTCTACGGTCTCAACTTCCTCTTGTTCGGCCAGCTTATCGAAAATGGAAACTTTTTCCGGAGTTTCAACTTCGGCGGTTGCTTCAAAAAGCTGGTAAGAAAAATCGTCCGCCGCCGTCCAGGCAAGTCTCCGAGCTTCTCTCTGCATGATTTCCCGGCGCAGCTCTTCCTCCACTTCCTCCAGTTCCCGGCGGGGGATTATCTCGTCAACCTTGATTAAATGGTAGCCGAACTGAGTTTCCACTATTTCGCTCATCTCGCCTTCTTCCAGAGCGAAAGCGGCTTCAGCAAAGGGGGCAACCATCTGTTCGCGGGTAAAAGTTCCGAGATCGCCTCCACGGGCGGCGCTGCCGGGGTCCTGGGAATATTCCGTCGCCAGTTCCGCAAAACTTTCTCCGTCCATGATTCTATCTCTTAGTTCCCGGAGTTTTTCAGGCGCTTTTTCCTCGGCTTCATCCTCGTTATCCTCAGCTCGAAGCATAATATGTCGGGCGCGAATCCGCTTCTGGAATTCATCCGAACGCCGTTCATAGGCGGATTCCAGATCACGTTTATCGACTTCCACCTGGTCCAGGTAATTTTCCGGACGGAAGATGGCGATAGAGAACTTCTTCCGTTCCGGTTCATAGACTTGGCGAATGTAGTCATCCACTATTTCCTCGGCCTGCTCGGGCGAGAAGGGGAAGGCGTCTTCATCGGGTTCCGCCGCCGATCGGTAATCGTTCTGATAAGCGGCAAGCGCGCCATTAAGATTGTCCGCTTCCTCAACATAAGTTTTGAGAAAGTGAATTTTGCGTTCATAAAAATCCTCCCCGACTTCCCGCAGCAGAAGTTCGCGGATTTCAGCCGTGGTTTCATCATCAAGATCAGTAATGACCCGGCCGGAAGGAAGTTCGGCTCCGCGATTGGCGTCAAAGTATTCGCGTACTTCAGAATCGCTTACTAAATTGACCCGCGCCTGTTCTTCGAAATCTTGCACAGAAAAATTTCTGTAGAGAGCGATGAAGTTTTCATGGTTGTGGATCAGCTGCTGGTCGACCTCTCGGGGAGATACATAGACACCTCCGGTGATATCTCTGAACAAACGCTGAATAATAATTCTCTGCCGCACATATTCCCGGTAATCAACTTCATCCATTCCCAGGTGGGGCAGTATATTCCGGCTGAACATCTGATAGTATTGCCGATTGAAACCGCCCTCCCGGTCTCTGAACATCATGCTGATGGTTTGATCAATCTGATCTTCGCTGACCCGGTCCAGCTTTCTGTCTTCGGCTTCACGCAGGAAACGCATTCTCTCCAGCGCCTGATCCAGCAGCTGTTCTCCAGGAACCGGGGTCATTTCGCCGGCCTGCTTGAATTTTTCAAGCTGCGCAAAACTCAATTGCTGAAAGAGTTCTTCGGGATCAATTGACTCGCCGTACATACGGCCAGCGTCCCTGATTCCTCTTTGCCCGGCCGGGGTGTCGAACACACTGTGCGGACCCCACATAAATACGAACGGGATAACAATAGCGGCGGCAATTAGAACCATTGCCAGCTTGCCATGTCTGGCGATCATTTTGTTGATTCTGAGAATAAGCATGAGTTTTCCGATTTTCTACTGTGAATTAATTGGTTTCGTGATTTGCAAAATTGTTTTGTCGACAATACATTCTCATAATATGATATAGTTTTTCATTATCTCAAGGCTGATGGATGCGAATCGCGGTCAAATTCAGAAATAAATTCATCCTTGTCGAGTTTTTCTGGGCATTGTTGCTCGTTGGACTTGTTGCGTCCGCTTATGGTTCCGGAGAAGAAAGGACCTTTTGTCGATTCGCCGGCCGGGTTCGCGACAGTGTGTACGCCGCCGCCCCGGAATTAAGCGCCATTTCAACAATTTCATTTCCGCGTGCCGAATTGTACCACTCTCAACCTCGGGAAGTTGATAACTGGTTTCATCGCCTGGAGTCTTATCGTGAACTGGCGGCGGAATTGAGCCGTTTCGGCCGGCAACTCACAACGGAGCTGGCCGATGATAATTCATTATCCTCCAGTTCCATAGCATTGACCTCCGAAAAACTGAGAGCGTTCAGAGGTGAAAGCGGCTTTCTGCTAAGTGAGCTGAGCAGGCTCAAGCCGAAGTATCCAGATGCGTTTGATCCTGCAGACGTTAAGCACCTTCAATGGCTGGCCGGAGAGTTGATTCTGGCGACGGGCTTCAGCCAGGCCCGAGAGGTGTTCGTCAGCAGCGAATGTTTGGGTCGTATCTGGCGGCAAAATCATAATCACGATCAGAATGATTCCCTTGGGCTGGAGGAGATCAGCCGACAACTCTTAACCCCGAGCCGAGGCGAATTGATCCGTCAGGCATGTAAAAAGTATTTTCGGGCAAGAAACGGGGCCCAGGCCGCTGCCGTGATGGAAATCCATTATCGGCAATTGATCGAATCCACCGATGGCTGGCGGCTGTTCAGCCGCGAAAACGATTTGGCCGAGTTGTACCGCCATTCCGAACCATCATGGCGCAGTCGGTTCCGACGCACCGCTGGAGAGACCGGCTTCGGAGCCGCCCGGGTCGTGGGCACGGTCATTGGAGTCATACCCTGGTTCCCAGGGAAACTTCATCAGCATCAACTCGCGAGCCTGGAAATCAGCCGGAAAATGCGGCCGCTGGATATATTGCTGCGCAGACAATCCAGCAACCCCGCCAATCTAATAATACCCGGCTATTGGTCGCACGCCGCAGTGTGGCTGGGAACCGAGGAACAGCTGCGAGAGGCGGACTTATGGGATCACCCGGCGATCAAAGATTTTCAGGAAGAAATAATGCAGGGGAAATCGATTTACGAGGCCAGATATAACGGTTTGAATTTCACCACCCTTGAAGATTTTCTGAACCTGGACGAAGCGGCTGTACTCAGGGTCAAAGATCTGCGGCTGGAAGAGATTGAGAATGTTGCACTGATTTATCGTCGACTCAGTCAGCAGCGCTATAAACCTTATGATTACGGTTTTGACCTTATGACCCCTGAGCGGGTTGTGTGTACGGAAATAATATTCCAGTCTTACGCCCATATCAATTGGCCGCGGAACCGAGTGGCGGGAAGAACCGTGCTCAGGCCCGATGACATTGCCGAGCTGGCCTTTTATCGTGATTCCCCCTTGGTTTTTGTCGCCTATCTCACTGGCGGCCGCGGCGGCCAAGCGGTATTTCGATCAGCCGCGGCGCTGGCGGCAACGGTCGGTTACAGGCCGCCGAAAATCACCAGAGTGAACGAGGGAAACAACAACAGTTCTGCAAGCAATAAAGACCATGAAGAATTAGTCCGAGCGCTTCCAGCGGAGCGGCCGCGGTTCACACTGGGAAACGGCGGTGTCTGGTTTTTCCAAAAGCCGACGGTGGCTGCGCCGGTTCCTGAGTACCGCGAAAGCGGAAGTTCTACGGGTGCCTCCAGTGAGCGCCCGGATTCTGACGATTACCTATTTGTTGAATAAAAGATAAAAAAGGAACCACGAATGGACACGAATAAACACGAATTGCTTTTGAAAAAGGAAGTGTTTGATGTCGTAGGATGCGCAATGGAAGTAATGAACGAACTAGGTCATGGATTGTTAGAAAAGCCGTACGAAAATGCACTTGTGGTCGAATTCGGTTTGCGAGGCATACCCTGGAAGCAGCAGCCCCGCTTCGATGTCTTGTACAAGGGGGTGTCTGTCGGGGAATATATCCCTGACCTCATTACGCACGATCAACTAGTGGTCGATACCAAGGTCATTGATCCAATCACCGACCACGAAATCGGCCAGATGATGAACTATCTCAAGATTACTGGTTTGAAAGTCGGCGTGATTATCAACTTTCAACGCGCCAAATTGGAATGGAAACGTGTCGTGCTATAAAAAGGAGCCACGAATGAATATGAATACACAAGTTTCTTATTCGTGTTTATTCGTGTCCATTCGTGGTTCAAAAATGTAACCGGCTTCCACCTTTCACTGACGCATTACGACTTTGCCGCGGTAATATTTGCCAATTCGCGAACAGGAATTATAGTACTTTTTCTTGTTCGACAAAAACTCAATTAACGCATGACAACCTTAACAATAGGAGAAAAAAAATGGCGACAAAAGTGGGAATTAATGGATTCGGCAGAATCGGACGGCTGGTTTTTCGAGCCGCCTGCGAACGGAATGACATTGAGATTGTCGGTGTCAACGATCCGTTTATCGATCTGGACTACATGGTTTATATGTTGAAATATGACACGGTTCACGGTCGGTTCAACGGCACCGCCGAAGTGCGGGACGGAAAATTGACGGTGAACGGCAAACAGATAGCCGTGTACAGCGAGATGGACCCGAAAGACATCGGCTGGGGCGCCTGCGGCGCTGAATACGTGGTTGAATCAACCGGCGTGTTTCTGACGAAAGAGAAGGCTGAAGGTCATTTGGCGGGCGGCGCCAAGTACGTGGTCATGTCCGCTCCCTCAAAAGACGACACCCCGATGTTTGTAATGGGGGTCAACCATGACAGCTACAAAGCGGGCGTTCAGTTTGTTTCCAACGCCTCCTGCACCACCAACTGTTTGGCGCCCGTGGCCAAGGTGGCACACGACAACTGGGGAATCGCCGAAGGTCTGATGACCACCGTGCATGCCGCCACCGCCACTCAGAAGACGGTGGACGGGCCTTCAGCCAAGGACTGGCGCGGCGGCCGGGCGGCCTCCGGCAATATCATTCCCGCCAGCACCGGCGCCGCCAAAGCGGTGGGCAAGGTCATTCCCGACCTTAACGGCAAGCTGACAGGCATGGCGTTCCGGATTCCTTTGCTGAACGTCTCGGTTGTCGATCTGACCTGCCGTCTGCAGAAAGCGGCCAGTTACGATCAGATCAAGGCGGCGATGAAAAAGGCTTCCGAAGGGGAGCTTAAAGGAATCCTGGGTTACACCGAAGAAGCGGTGGTTTCCAGCGATTTCATCGGCGAAACCTGCACCAGCGTCTTTGATGCGGATGCGGGCATCTCCTTGAACGATAACTTCGTCAAACTAGTCGCCTGGTATGACAACGAATGGGGATATTCAAGCAAGGTGCTTGAGCTGATCTCACACATGAGCAAGGTCAACGGCTGATTGGATCGACTGGCTCACCACATACGCCCCCGCCTGATTGCAAGGTCGGGGGCGTTTTTTTATGGTTCTGAACTGTCTTTCGACTCAAGCCTCTGATACAGTGAGCGGCGGCTGATACCCAGAATGTCCGCCGCCTTTTTTTTGTTGCCGCCGGTATGTTTCAGCACATGCTTTATGTACGCCTGTTCAATTTCGGACAGAGGCTGAAGCCGGCCGGAAGAAAAGAAATTTTCCGGCGAGAACGCCGCCGGCACAGCCGCGCAGGAGCTGTTTTCCCGGATTCTGGCCGGCAGATGTTTTGGCGCGATACGCTCTTCATCGCAAAACGCGACGGCTCTTTCAACCGCGTTCTGCAACTCGCGGACGTTGCCAGGGAATGAATAACGTCTGATCAGCTCCAGCGCTTCCTCGCGAAACCCCTGAATGCGTTTGCCCATCTTCGAAGAGTAATGCACCAGGAACCGAGCCGAAAGTAATTCCACGTCTTCTTCACGTTCCCTCAGAGGCGGCACCCGCAGCATGAAAGTTTCCAGGCGATAAAAAAGATCATCGCGAAAGCGTCCTTCTTCAACCGCCTTTTCCAGATCCTGATTGGTGGCGGCGATCACTCTGACATCAACCTGCTCTTCCTGGTTGGCTCCGACCGGCCGCACCCGGCCGTCCTGAAGAATCCGCAGCAGCTTTGATTGCAGAGCCAGCGGCATTTCGGCAATTTCATCCAGCAGCAGACTGCCGCTTTCGGCCGCCTGAAAAAGTCCTCTTCGAGCTTTCTGGGCGCCAGTGAAAGCGCCGGCGGCGTGGCCGAAAAATTCGCTTTCCATCAAGTTTTCCGGAATGCCGGCGCAGTTGACGGCTTGAAAAGGTTTTTCGGCGCGCTCACTGCAGCCGTGTATGGCCCGCGCCACCAGCTCCTTGCCAGTGCCGCTTTCTCCGTAAATCAGGACCGGTCCGTCGGCCAAAGCCACCTGTTTGATATTATTGAACAAGGCCTGCATTGAGCGGCTTTGTCCGTACATCGAGTAAAAGGTGTGGTCGTCTTTCAGAGTGCGGCGGAATCCCTGTACTTCCTCCCGCAGTTTGCGAGTTTCCAGAATACTGGCCATGCGGTGTTTGAAGTGTTCCAGATCCAAAGGTTTGGTCAGGAAATCATCAGCACCCGCTTTTAAGGCTTCAACCGCTTCGGTAACCGTGCCGAAAGCGGTGATCACCAGAAACGCGGGCGGCGACTCCATCGCTCGCACTTGCTGCAGCAGTTCGAGGCCGTCAGCTCCAGGAAGCCTCAGATCACTGACCACCAAATCCGGCAGCCAGCTGCTTATGAGCGGCCGCGCCTCTTCGGCGCTGGCCGTCCAGCGGGCCTGAAGACCGGATTCACCGATTTCTTCAGCCAACAGTTCGGCCAAGCCTTCCTGGTCTTCAACAATCAGGACTTTCATATCTTTGATTTGGGAAAGGTTCACCATTTCTCTTCATCCATTTACTCAAAAATTCTGCTGAATAGCCTCTAACTATAGGGCATCCGGAAAGGGGTAGTGTGCGGAATTTGTGCTGAAAAACCTTGTCTCGAACCTTGTCCCGAACCAAAATCCGATTGGTTTTAATGTTTTCATCCCAAATGGAATATGGTTTGTGATCCGCCTGAGGCGGATTCGGGACAAAGTTGAACTCAAAACACACAATACACCTTTCCGGACGGGGTCTAACTAGACCCTCCGCGAAAAGGGTTTTGTGGAGCTCACAAGCTCGAAAGTGGCTATGCGTTCCACGGCCAATTGGATTAAGGCGAAAGATTATGACGAAAGATTGCAAATAAAAGAATGTTCAACATTTTTTTGTTCCGCGGCATGTCGGCTCGCCGTTATGCCGCGGAAATGAGGGGGGTGTCTGCAAATTTCTGAAAACCAATCTGCTGCTCCGCCGGGACAAGCCCGGCGGGGGCATAACCCCCTTTACGGTCAGGGTCTAACTATTCTCAACTATCAAGTTCTCAACTATCAAGTGAAACAAATACGTCGTATACAGGAATTGAAAGTTTCCTTGCCGCTGATTATATCGATTTTCACTCGCAGAAAGTAAATCGGCAGATCCCGCCGATCAATTTTAGGAAATCGCACCGCGTCCTTTTCCGTGGTCAGAATGAAGTCAGCTTTATGCGATAAACTGCGATTAATGAAGTTGATAATCTCCTGCTGCCGATAACGATGGTGGTCTATGTAACGTTCATTGTAAACCAATTCTCCGCCCAGTCGGCCGAGAAATTTTTCGAATCCTTCGGGCCTGGCGATGCCGCTGATGGCGGCAACGCGAGCACCCTGCAGGAGGCTGAGAGAGTGTCTTTCGCCGGAGTAAACGTCTTCCAGATATTGGGGTTTATGGGAGCATTCGATTATTTCCGCCCGCCGATTGTGGCGTTTGATGAAATTCTTCAAGTGCCGCAGTCTGGCTTCGCCGTCGGACTTGGTCAGGAATACGTAATCGGCCCGGCGCAGGTTTTTGATCGGCTCCCGCATCAAGCCGCGCGGCAAAAGATGATGATTATGGAAAGGAGCGGTAGAGTCGATCAGCAGAATGTTCAGCCGCGGCTTCAGTTTCAAGTACTGAAAACCGTCATCCAGAACCAGCGTGTCACAGCCGAAACGTCGTATGGCGTGACGACCCGCTTTCACCCGGTCTTTGTCGACCACAACAGAGACCTCCGGCAGGTTGCCGGCCAGCATAAACGGTTCATCGCCGGCCATTTCTGAGTCCATTAATAAACGCTCTCCGTCGGAAACAACCCGCGGCGGCGCCGCCTTTTCCGAAGGAGTGAATAAATCCCGCAGTTTTTGGGGTAATGGTTTAGCCTTGCTGCGGTAGCCTCGACTGAGGATGGCCACTCGCCGGCCTTCCTTCGCCAGGGTTTCCGCGAACACCTCCACCACCGGCGTTTTCCCTGTGCCGCCGCAGGTCAGATTGCCGATACTGACCACTAGACATCCCAGGTTGTATTGGCGCAATATGCGCTCACGGTAAAGATCGAGCCGCAGCTGAATGACCGCTCGATAAGTCTGTGAAAGCACAAAAAGAAGGCAGCGGACAAGGTGATCGCGCTTGCGTTTCAACCGGCTCCGGCTGTCACTGAGCTCGATCAGATATAATTCCGCTTTTTCAAGAAAATTTCGCATAGTCTAATTCAGGCGAATTATTCATTCTGGTCCATGCTGCGCAAAGCTTCGACAACCCCGGCGGTGGCCCGATTCTTTGCCACGTAACCGCTGTTGCGACGAACAATCGATTTTATTTCCCTGGGAGTGTTGGCGACACAGGCCACCATACCCGCCGCCCATCCTTCAAGCATGTTTACGTCATTGGCTCCGTCGCCGATGACAAACACATGCTCCGCCGATATCCCCAGATGGTCACTTATATGGGTCACCGCTTCTCCCTTTTTTCCGATCGCCGGCGCCAGAAACACTTCACAGCCCCAGCGGAAAACTTCAAATTCGAGACATTCGGCAATCTTGATTTTGAGAGCTTTTTCGCCTTGCTCCGCCGACGGCTGATCTGGAAACTCCAGCCACATGTCAATGGTTTCGTGTGACAGCACTCGCATATCCGGGAACTCGTTTTCCATTTCGTTCTGTAATTTCTGAATGAATCGGCGGCTGCGACGCCACAGCCAGGAACGTTTCCAGCGGATACGAAAATTCCAGCGCCAAAAGCCGCGCATCCCAGTCCCCCTCAGAAAACGGTAGATGTAAGCATCTTCCAGAACAATGAAATCGGGAATTAAATGAAAGGCCAGAAAACTGTCAAGAGCAGGCAGAAAGCCGCGCCGATGACGGCCGGTGACGATGGCCCATTTAGTGCCCCACTGCTGTTTGCGAAGATCAAGCTCACGCTTGAATTCCCGCAGACTGACAAAATCGGGATTGCCGCTGTCCAGCAAAGTGCCGTCTATATCAGTGCAGATCAAATCAATTCGTCGGGTCATTGAATTTTTTGTCCAGTTGGAGTTTTGATTCTTCGACACCCCCGTTTGTTTTTCGTTTCCGGGCGGAAACCTCCGTAAAAAGGCTGGAGATCTGATTTTTCTCGGCAATGTCCGCCAGTAACGGAAGTTGACGATTGAACTTACCATCCCGTTCTGCGTCTGTAAATCGCATTTGCTTATCAATCCGCTTGAACATAATCACACTACAATACTAATGCAAGCGGCAAGGGGATATGCTTGTGTGAGACTTCTTGGTTTCAGGTTTCAGTGTTCAGGTGTCAGGAAACCTGACACTAGAAACCATTAATCAAGTCTCTCCCTCAGGGTATCAGGTGCCTCGCGCCGGCGGTCGGGCTTGTATGAGACTTATTTTTACAAGGTCGCAAAGGAGGCAAAGAATATAAAAAACCACAGAATGCGCGGAATATGCGAAAAGATTTTGTTGGCTTTTTTCTCGTATTCTGTGGTTAAAAAATAGGTTGACTAGAGCGGTGGACGAGTCGACTCAATCGTCCACCGGTGTCTCTTTCTCGGGGCATTAGTTCAGTTGTAATGGAAACCGTAGACAATATATTAAGACCGCAAGCATCCCATGGGATGGTCTGGTCCGAAGTCTCATACAAGCCCGGCCGCCGGCGCGAAGCGCCGGATACCCTGAGGGAGAGACTTGTTGCGGCATATGAAACCTTGTCTCGCACCTTGTCTCGCACCTTGTCCAGTGTTTTTTGACTTTGGAATTAGGTTTGTGATCCGCCTCAGGCGGATTCGGGACAAGATTAACAACACGAAGTCTCATACAAGACATAGCAAAAATTATATTTGCAAAATTCGCGTTTTCAACGAACATTCAACCAAGGAAATAGTATCAATGGCCAATCAGGGTGATATAAAAAGTGATCAAGTGATCGAAGCCGGAGCCAAATGGATAGGTTACAGGCCGGAAGTGAAAGTGCTTGACTGCACTGTTCGCGACGGCGGCCTGATGAACGCGCATGGATTTACCGACCAGACGGTGCGGGCGGTATACCATGGATGCATAGAAGCCGGAATTGATTATATGGAAATTGGCTATAAGTCTTCACAGAAGATATTCTCCAGGGATGAATTCGGAGCCTGGAAATTTTCCACCGAAGAAGACATTCGCCGTATTGTCGGGGACAATGAATCGCCTTTGCGAATCTCCGTTATGGCGGATGCCGAGCGCACCGATTACCATACCGATATTCTGCCCAGAGATCAAAGCGTGATTGATTTGGTAAGGGTGGCGGCCTACGTTCATCAGATACCGACGGCTCTTGATATGATCAAGGACGCCCGGGAAAAGGGGTATGAAGTAACTGTCAATCTGATGGCGATCTCCACTGTTTCCGAGTGGGAGCTGGACAATGCTTTGGAAGCTCTGGCCGAATCCAACACCAACGCTATATATCTAGTCGACAGCTTCGGAGCTTTATACAGTGAACAGATTCAGTATCTGAGCTACGCCGCTCCCTCTGGTAAGGCCGTAGGCATTCACACCCACAACAATCAGCAGCTTGCTTACGCCAATACGATTGAAGCGGTCATTGTCGGCGCTTCCATGCTGGATGCCAGCGTCGCCGGCCTGGGACGGGGAGCCGGCAATTGTCCAATGGAACTGCTGCTGGGATTCCTGCATAATCCCAAATTCAGAGTGCGTCCGCTGCTGAAGCTTATCCGCGATCATATAGAGCCGCTGCGGCATGAGCTGGGTTGGGGATATGATATTCCCTACATGCTTACCGGTCAGCTGAATCGCCACCCCCGGGCGGGGATGGAATTCAATGAGCAGGAAGAAGAGGCGCGGCGGGATATTGTCAAGTTCTATGATACCATTATTGAGGAAGATTGATGCGCTGCGGAAGAGCTGTTGCGGCAGGAAGCCATATTCGCGCCGCCTTGATTAAATGTCTGACGCGTTTTGTGTGCGGCTGCGTTCTGCTGCCCGCCCTGTCGTCCGCAACGGGTCTGGATTTTGATTATCGAGAAATGTTTTCTCTTTATCCCTCCCCCTCCGAGGCCCGGGAAGCGCTCAGCCGCGGAGAGTCCGCCGGGGTTTTGCGGCCGATGGCCGGAAACCCCAGAGGCCGGTCTTTTACCGCCAACGGCAACCAGGCGGTGCGGCTGCCCATACTTTTCAAGTCCGCCGGACTGAATCGGGCCGCCTGGGATATACCTGTGCGTGCCGACCTCAGGAACTTCCGCGGTATCCGTTTTCAACTGCGGGCACGCAATCTGGACGGTGTGAGTTATTTCAATTTCTATTTCAAAAGCGGGGACGGCTGGTATGTGGCCGAGTTTTCTCCGGTGGCCGACGGACGCTGGCGGGAAATCGAGATCCTTAAGTCCGAAACTTCCATTGAAGGCGAGCCCGCCGGCTGGGGCGATATCAGCAAATTCCGTTTCAGCGCCTGGCGCGGCGACGATCTAGACACGACAGTTGAAATCGCCGGACTCGGGGTCTTGCCGGCGGACCGAAGGGTGGTCGTGGTGCGCAACAGCTCCAGTTTTGCCGACCTGCCCGGCGGTGAACGGTCGGCTGTGCTCAGACACCCTCGAAGAGCCGCGAATTTTTTGACTGAATCCGGAGTGCCGCCGGTTTTTATTGAAGAACGGGATCTGGACAGGGATTTTCTCGCCTCCACCCGCGTCGTCATCCTTCCATACGCTCCGAATATGCCGGGAACCGCGGCTCGAATATTGACAGAGTTCACTCGCCGCGAGGGCAAGCTGGTGGGCTTTCATACGCTCCCTGACAACCTGGGAGAGGCCACGGGTTTGCGACAGGTGGATCTGGTGCGTCGAGATCAGGTTTCCGGCGGCTTTGCCGCTATCGCACCGGACTCGGAGTCTCTGCCGGGCGCTCCCGATAAAGTTCTCCAGAACTCCTGGAATATTGCCGCTTACGAAGCCCTGCCCTCCCGCCGCCCCCCGCGGGAATTGGCACAATGGCTGAATCGGCAGCATGAAAGCACCGGCCATCCGGCACTGCTGGAAACAGATACCGCTGTGTGGATGTCACACGTGCTGCTGAACCCGGAAATTGACCAGGGAGGCCGGCTGCTGCTGGCGATGACCGCCCGCGCCTTTCCCGATTTATGGCGGCGG
>PUNB01000241.1 GCA_003552565.1 Lentisphaerota bacterium | reverse complement strand
TGACTCGCCGGTAATGGTTGCTTCGTTGATGGCGGTATGACCGTTTATGATTTTTCCGTCGGCGGGCACTCGATCGCCCGGTCTGAGTCTTATGCGGTCGCCCGGTTTCAGCTGTGAGACCTCCACCACTTCGCCGCTGATGAGCTCCGCTTTGCTGGGCTGAAAACGCATAAGTTTTTCAACGGATTCCCTCGCCCCGGCGGCGGTCTGCTCTTCGATCAATGTGGCGATAAGCATAAAAAACGCAACAATACCGGCAACCCTGTAATCCGCAAGCACAAAGGCGGCGAGGACGGCAATGGCCACCAGCGTTGACATGTGCATGCGTCCCCGGCTCATCTCCTTGAATCCGCCGATCATGATGGGCAGTCCGACTATCAGCGCTCCTATCAACGCGCTGATAGACCCTATCTCCTGCTGCTCGGAGAAGAAAAATTGATCCGCTATAAAACTGTTGAGTATCAGCAGCCCTCCTATGAGTGTTATAACCAGACGAGTTTGAAGGGATCCGACATTATGATGCTCGCAGGCGGAACTGTGTGCCTGGATTTGGTCATTGGCGTGTTGTGACATGTTGTTCTTCCCCTTTTTGAAAACTCAACTTCTTTTAGCGCCAACGGCGCGCCATTCTAAAGCCTATGGCGAAGCGCAGGTCCAACAGACCGGAGCGCAGCCATAGGAAACCGATGCCCGGAAACGCAGCCCTGCAGGGGCGGCATAATGATCAACAGGCTCCCGGTACGCCTTTTATTGTCGATATCAGGACATTACCCCGCATGTTTCATAAACCAACGACATTAGTTAATGTGAAGTCTTGATAATAAATGTTTTAGATAGTGTTTCAGAGTGCCCCGGATTTTTCAGCGTGTATCTGAGCTCCGTAAAAAACGGTTTGCCCTTCGGACCTGACATCCTCAACGTCTTCCCCCTGCCGGCGGCGCCAGCTCAAGCCATAGCTCGCGGCCGGTCGTTTCGCTCGAACCGTGCAGCACGAACGACCCTTCCGCCATCCCCAGCAGTTCATCGACCATTCGTCCGTAGTGCCACTCTCTCAGAATGGCTGCGTTTTCAGGCGAGCGGAGATATACAGGCAAAAGATTTTCAAGCATCTCTGCGTCAGCTTTGGCGCTTGAAGCCACCCTGGTCTTGTAAGCCTGCGCCGCACCGCGTATCTCGGCCGCATCTCCCCTGGCGGACTGTTCTATACTTGTAGCGTCAGCCCTGGCCTGTTCAATCATGGTTTCTTTCCGGCTTTCCGCATCCAGCGCCCTGTCGAATGCAGGGCGAACCTCCTCCGGCACCTCAGGATCCACTATAGGTTCGATGGCAACAAGTTCAACGCCGACGGAAAAGCCGTTGCGCTCTTCAAAAGCATTCAGATACTCCCTCACGTTTCTGTCAATCTCGTCAAAAAGGTTCAATCTCATATACCTGGGGCCGTCTTCGGTTGCAAGCCGCACATCCCTGCGCTTGCGCCTTACTTCCAGAACCTCCCAGTTGCTCACGACCTCCGTTGTCGCTTTGACCACCATCCTGCGGAAAACCTCCTCGGGCGACTCAAACCTGAATGCATAATCAAATGCCCCCGACTGGTCGCTGCGAACGCGATAGCGTGCACGCAGACCCATGTGAGTCAGGTTGACATCCCCCGTCACGAGATAATTGTCGTTGTGCAGACTCAGGCGCCCGCGTGCTGTTTGCGCCCTGCCTTCACGAACGGCGGCGCGCCCGCCGCGCGCAAAATCAGTGTCCAGATTGAGGGTTTGCTGCTCCAGCGAAAGCCAGACTATTTCCTGCCAGGGCCAGGCGAAATGCCAGCCGCTTTCAGAATCCAACACATACCCCGTTCCTCTGCCCGGCCCGAGCCTGGCCTCCACCGGCCTGCCGAAGCTGAGCTTTATGGCCACCCGGTCCGGGGGGATATAAAACCAGCCCTGCATCAGATACACCACGATCAGAATCAGCATTCCAATTTTAAGAAACCTGAAACTTACGTTCAGTGCATCGGAAAGGGCTTTATGGCCCACATCCTCTTCACGTTTCGGACCGAAAGTGACCCCCGTTTCTGTTTCCGGTGTCTCCTGGCTCCCGGCACTGCCATTGTTTTTTTCTTCTTCGCTCATTTTTCTTTTTACCTTTTCTTTATCAAGGTTTGCCTTGAAAAAGTCCCGAGCGTTTTATTCCTCGTCTTGGTCTTTGTCCTGGCCATCTTCAGAACCCTCCGCCTCTTCTCCGGAGCCGCTAACGGCGCGATGTATGGGGTCCGTGAGTATGTTGTAGCCCTCACCCTGCGGGCCGGAATAAAGGACTGAAAGAGGTTCGCTTCGCGTATCAAGCACGAAACTGATGGGCGATCCGTCCTCGCGTGCGGTCTCCGCGATGTTCCTCAGCGATTCCAGCCGCCTCAGGTATATGGCCAGTTCGGGCGCTTCGGCAAAAATCTCGTAAAATTCAGCTTCGGCGGCCTCACCCTCGCTTTCTATCTTTTTTGCCTCCGCCATTGCATCGGCCCTGATGTTCTGCGCTTTCCTCTCGGCTTCCGAAATTATCCGCCGTCTCTCAAACTCCCCCTCCTCAAGATAAACTCTGGCAACGCGTTCGCGTTCGGCTTCCATCCTTCTGAACACCTCTTCGGTCGTAGCCTCAGGAATAGCAATGCGCCGTATGCCGAAATCAAGGAGCTCCAGCCCGTAGTTTCTGTCTTCGATAGCAGCCCTGGCGCCTTCCCGGATCTGATCCTCAAGCTCACGAAACCTCAGGTCGTCTTCATTCGTTGATACCAGGTTACGAAACGTCATATCTGAAATGGCGTTTGACGTCTCGGTGAATATTATGTCCCTCAGGTGTTCAGCTGCCTGCTCGACATTTCCGGCCAGGTTTTGCTGAAACTGCACCGGGTCCGACAGGCGCCACGGCGCGGATATGGATACGAACACCTGCCACTCGTCCTGCAGCTGCGTCTGCGCCAACGGCCCGTCTATCACCCTCACGCGGCGGTCGAATGTACTGATCTGATCTATAGGGTAAGGCAGGCGAAAATAGAGCCCCGATTCATCTTCCTGTGCATCGGGCCGGTTGATGACACGATGCACCTGTCCGGGCGGGCGGAAGTGGATGGCCATCTCCGTTGTGCGCACCTGAAACGTGAACACATACGCGCACATCAAAACAAACGCGATGATGACAATCAATACGGTTATTTTATTTTCTTTCATCTAAGAACACCCTCCAAATCAAGATCCATGATATCTGTGGGCCTCCGGCCCTTCATATCTATTATGTTGACCTCCTTCTCCATAACCGGCACTATGTAAAGACGGTGACCGGCCAGAACGTCTTCAACGGCGGAAAAATGTTTCCTGTAACGATACACTGCGGGCGCTTTTTCATACGTATCGCGCCGAACGGCAAACTGCAGGCGCTCGGCGGCTGATACCTGCTCTAGCTCGTAGCTGTAAGCCTGCGCGCTGTTAAGCAGCTCGATAGCCTCCGCCTCCGCATTTTTAAGCCGCCTGACCGATTCTCTGTGTCCCATGTGAATCATGGTTTCCTTTTGTTCGTAAGCGTTTATCACCGATTCATATGCGGCGCTTACG
>PUNB01000117.1 GCA_003552565.1 Lentisphaerota bacterium | reverse complement strand
GCGCCTGATACCCCGTAGAAGAAACAGGGAACACTAATAATGAATTTTGAATTCTGAATTCTGAATGTTGAGTTTCGGACAGACCAGACAGTTGCACTTCAAAATTCATCATTCAATATTCAACATTCAGAATTGTGTTTCATACAAGCACTCAACACATCCTTTCTCCGCTTGCAGTGGGAATTATAGGTGTTATTGTTTCATCAATTCAAATTTCAACCTGTAAAGGCGGCGCGAATGACAGAAAAGACACAAGAAAAAGCCATGACCATTGAAAACGTAGTCTCGGTGCTGGAGGCGGAATTGTTAAGCTGCCATGAGGAAAAAGATAAACTGGTGCTGGACTTCGCCGCCAGCGACCTGCTGAGTGATATTCTGACCTTTGAAAAAGACGACTACGCCCTGATTACCGGTCTGACCAACGCTCAGATTATTCGCACCGCTGAAATCACCAATGCCGCCTGCGTAGTGCTGGTGCGCGGCAAACAGCCGCAGCAGGCGGCTTTACAACTGGCACGCAGTCATCAAATGCCGCTGCTGACTTCGCCGCTGTCCATGTTCGAAGCATGCGCGCGCTTGAGCGCCTGGCGCCCGGAAAGCTGACAGGGCAACATTAAGCATAATGACAAAAAAAATCATAACATTCCTGACTGCCATCATGATTACCGCCTCCTCGGCATCTTTCGCCCAGAACTCACCATATCACATGTACGATTTCGATATGCGGGTAAAAGGCTCCTCCAATGTCCGGGACTGGGAAACCGTCGCCACGGAGCTGCATCTTGACCTGCGTTTCGACGAAAATAAACCGGCTGACTTCATTGACGGCACTCTCACAGACCTGAAGCTGCGGGTGCCGGTTAAAAAAATCACCAGCTCCACTCCCGGTTTAATCCGTAACATGCGCCAGGCGTTAAAGGCCGACCGGCATCCGGAAATCATCTTCAACCTCGACGACATAGCGGAAAGTCCGCAAGGAAAAGATAATTCCCGATTCACTCTGAGCGCCTCCGGCACTTTGGAAATCGCCGGTGTTGAAAGAAGCACACCACTGCGTGTCACCGGCCGCAAAAGAAATGACGACTCAATTGAGCTTCACGGGTCCCGGAAATTGCGCATGACCGATTTCAACATAGACCCGCCAACCGCTCTGCTGGGCGCCATACGAGCCCGGAATGAGATTGAAGTCGTCTTCACCGTTTACCTGCGCGCCCGCTAACGAGCCAGGTGTGCCGCGGAAATATTGCGCACAAGCCTGATCAACTAAGAGAACACATGACGTCCGGAGCCGAATCATGAGCAGAAAAACCGGCATTAGAGACATTCACAAAAGATATCGCGAAAACCAGAAAATAACCGCCCTGACCGCCTACGACGCGGCCATGGCCAAAATCGCCGATGATTGCGACGTGGACATCCTGCTGGTCGGCGATTCTCTGGGAATGACAGTGCTGGGCTATGAGAACACCCTGCCTGTAACCCTTGAACAGTCACTCCACCACACCGCCGCGGTGGCGCGAGGCACCCAGAAAGCCATGGTCATCGGCGACATGCCTTTCCTGACTTATCAGATCAGCCCCGAGCAGGCGCTCCGCAACAGCGGCCGTTACCTGCAGGAGGCCGGCGCCGCCGGGGTCAAACTGGAAGGCGGCGAAGCGATAGCGCCGACCATCGGCCGGCTGGTCGGCGCCGGCATCCCGGTGCTCGGTCATATCGGCATACTCCCCCAGTCGGTTCTGGCCCAGGGCGGCTACCGAGTGCAGGGGCGAGACCCGGAAACCGCCAAACAGCTTCTGGCCGATGCCAAAGCCGTCGAGCAAGCCGGAGCTTTCGCCATTGTTCTGGAAGGAATCCCCCGACAGTTGAGCCGGGAAATAACCGAGTCCCTGGACATCCCCACCATCGGCATCGGCGCCGGCCCTGACTGCGACGGCCAGATCCAGGTGGTCCATGACCTGCTCGGCATGTTCGACGATTTCACTCCCCGCCATGCCAGGCGCTACGCCGAATTAGGCGAACTTATCCGCCAGGCACTGCGCCAATACTGCCAAGAAGTCCGTGACCAGCAGTTCCCCGGGCCGGAACAGACCTTTGAATAACCATAAGCCGACTGATCGAGCCTAAAGCGGGAATCGCACCTCGGATATATCTCTAGCCTGACCCCGTGCGAAAAGGGGTTTATGATCTATACACGCACGAATAATAAAACCTAGTCTTCTCCGCCTCAGGCAGAATCTGTGGGTAAGTATGTTCGCGGGGCGAAGCCAATCCGACGTGTTAAGCAGGGAGATGGCATGCAACTGGCAGAATAATTCCGTATCGGGATTATTCGGGCGGTGGAGAGCGATAAATACAGTGGTTTAAGCGTAACCGGGTAAGGGTTAGACGAAGGGTGGAACGAAGAGTGCGACGAAGTGTTTAGAAGAAAGACGTGCAGGACATGACACTTAATCCCGCACTTCATCGAACACGTAAACCCACTCTTGCTTGGTTACGCTTAAACCACCTGCTTAGTCGATATTGGATATGAAAGATGACCACAATGTGCCCACAAAAATTTTGCTGACGAGGCACACTTGATTGTCCTAAAGATCAAGATGCCTGAACATACAGCCGCCAACCGACCACGGGTGTACGTACTGGCGCACACCCAGGTCGGTTTAGCGTTGTAAGTTATTTGAGATTGCGTACTAAGCTGAATTATTCCGGCTAAGCTTTCGGAATCTCCTTAACCCGCTTGACTCCCACTTTCTTAGCCTTCGGCTGCTTGACCGTTTTCCCGAGCCAGCTGGGAGCGCTTGCGGGAGCGGGTTTTTCCTCATAGCCGATTTTGAACTGATGCAGGGAATAAGTGCCATCCTTATTCTGTCTGCCCCGCTCCCGTAATTCCACTGTTTCATCCATGCGTCCTTTTTTTCCGTACCGGGTTGCGGCTTTCAAGGCCGCGTCCCTCGGCTGCTTTCCGGACAAGACGCACTTCTCTCCGTTTCTAATGAATTCAAAGTTAGCCATTTTAATTCTCCTTAATTTATGTTCTGTTTTAAGGCGAAATGATCTCACCGTCCCGCCACTGAGAATCCCTCCTCCAGCTCCGAGACTGTCATTTAACTTATTCAGGAAAACTGTTTTGTCAAATATCAACGCGATCTAATCCTCTCCGGCAGTCATTTGCCGGAGCGTCAACCGCAGCCGAAAGAGTAGTGAAAAACAGATGCTTAACCTTTTGATTCACTATTAAAGCAAAACGGACATCATAGCTGATTTCATCTAAGCCATTCAACATGCGGAAAATCCCCACGGGCGTGGGGAAAAGCCAGGATTATTTCCTCAGTGGATGAATTCCACGGGAACATCCCCACGGGCGTGGGGAAAAGGGAACGCCAGCGCAAGCTGGAGGAAGCCATGCCGGAACATCCCCACGGACGTGGGGAAAAGGGGTGATTAAAATGTCGTTTCATATCATAGGTCGGAACATCCCCACGGGCGTGGGGAAAAGGCGCGGTTGATCTCCCGCGCCTCTTCCATTGTCGGGAAGTAGATGTCGTCGGGGTACCTGATTTCAACCGCGTAAAAAGTGAGTTGCCCGACGCCTCTCAGCCGGGAGAATTC
>PUNB01000154.1 GCA_003552565.1 Lentisphaerota bacterium | reverse complement strand
CCGCTTGTGTGAAACACGGTTCTTCGTTCTTCGTTCGTCGTTTTTAGT
Source organism: Lentisphaerota bacterium (assembly GCA_003552565.1). Taxonomy (GTDB): domain Bacteria; phylum Verrucomicrobiota; class Lentisphaeria; order Oligosphaerales; family PUNB01; genus PUNB01. The sequence continues at coordinate 3,574 of PUNB01000154.1, read as the reverse complement.
TCTTTTGTTCGACGTTCAATGTTCAATGTTCGATGTTCAATGTTCAGCGTTCACCGTTCACCGTTGTTTCTCCCCCGGGGCATCCGGGGCGCTTCGCGCCGGCGGCCGGGCTTCTCAGGCCTCACGCTCGTCGAACTCGCTGAAGGCCCGAGTTACTGGCGCCGCGACCTGTTCTCTGCATGAAGTAACTAGTCGTTCAGTGACGAGTGAAACGAGGAGCGTGACGACTGAGATTGAAATCATTATAAATCCGATGCTTGAGCACACCGGGTAAATATATCTGAATATACCTAAGAACCACATGAGCAGTTCATCCACATTTAAACCTTTCGAAGCCGGGGAATACCGTGTTCTCGAGGTTATCGGCGCCGGCAGTTTCGGTGTGGTCTACAGAGCTGAACATCTGCACACGGGTGAAACGCGGGCACTTAAATGTCTGAGCGCCAAGCCGGGAGATGAAACAGAAAGTTCATTAAAGTCTTTCCTTCGAGATCAGATTGTCTGCCGGCTGGAACATCCTAATATAATTAAAGCTTATGACCCTTTCGTAACCGAAGACTCCCGCGGCGGCGGTAAAGTCTGCTATCTGCCGATGGAATTACTGGAGGGCCGTGATCTCAAACGTTATTTACAGCAGGTGCTCCAGATTGCTCCGAAAGAAGCAGTGGAGATTTTTTTCGAGTGCGCCAAAGCCTTGAGCCACGCCGCCGTTAATAATATCATCCATCGGGATATCAAGCCCAGCAACATTTTTCTGTGTGCCGATGGCCAGGTTAAAGTTCTGGATTTCGGGGTCGGCAAATTAACCCAGGCTGACCAGTCTTCCTCCGCCGAAGGCGGTATCCCCGGCACACTGGATTATTTGGCTCCGGACTTCATCGTCCGGCATGAAGAGAATTTTCGCGGTGACCAGCTTTCCGACATCTTCAGCTTCGGCCTTTGCCTTTACGAGGCTCTTACTGGCAAACGTCCTTTTCAGTCTTTCGGCGACGAAGAACGCCAACGCTGGATCAAATACACTATCTGGGCACTTGGCGACAGCTCGAGCAGGGTGGATTACTCATCTCGGGTTTTTTCTGAACATCCCCCGCTGATTTCTTTCCTGGAAAAATGTCTGGCTAAAAATCGGGATGAAAGGTTTGCTGATTTTGCTGAATTAGAGAAAGAGCTGGGGGCACTTTGTGAAAAACTTGCCGATACCGGCTCCTCTTCCACCCCGGCTGCTGTTCGCGAACGCTATATCGGTGATTATAAATTACTCAAAATTCTCGACAGCTCCGGTTCTTTCGCCCGCATTTATCTGGCCGAATCAAAACGGCATGAAAAGCCGGTGGTGGTCAAGCTGCTGCGAGAAAATATGCATGGGGAAGAGCATCTGCGCCGTTTCCGACAGGAAGGGGAAATGCTGAAAAAATTGGCCTCCTCTCCTTACATCGTTGATTATATTGAAATGATTGAGGATCAGGACGAGCGCGGGGAGATGCAGTATGCCATCGTCATGGAACATGTAGAAGGGAAAAGCTTAGGCCGTTATTTACAGGAATCCGCCGGGGACAAAAAAAAACTTCCCCTTTTATGGTCCTTAAAGGTTATGGCCTGCGTCGCTGAAGCTATGCGCTTTGCGCATGGGCTTGATTTTTTCCATCGTGATATAAAGCCTGAGAACATTGTTTGTACCGATGACGGTAACGCCAAACTTCTTGATTTCGGCGTGGCCTATACGGATGAAGGCAGTCGCTTTACTAACGCCGGAGATTTTCAAGGTTCCTGGGATTATATGCCGCCGGAACTCGGGTACCGGCAGACCGAGGATGGTTTGCCGTTTGCAGGCGACGCTATTTCCGATATTTACAGTTTCGGTGTGTGCTTTTATCAAGCTCTGACCGGACAATTGCCCTACCCGCCTCTTAAAGGCAGATTGCAGCAGATAATCATCGCTTTTCTTACCCGGGTGCCGAACATTGACATTAAAGAGGTCTCCTGGGAACGTCCAGTCTTTCAAAGCGAGGGATTGAAAGAACTTGTCGCCGGCTGTCTGCAGCCGAAGCGACAATTGCGGATGCAAAGCGCGGAAGTTTTAATCAGCCGTCTGGATGAGCTGATAAATGAATTGCAGAAGCCGCGACTGTCCGGCTATAAGGTAGAAGAATACCAGGATAATAAACTTACAGCAATTGAGAAAAGCAGCCAAAAACGGCTGACGTTTCACCGAGTAGATGACTCGGACATTGAACTGGTCAGTTCTTTTATCAGGTTCGCTCATGAACAATCAGCGGCGATTTTCATTCCCCGGACAGTTCAGGACGAGGTTTCGGGCGGCAGCTGGCTTACTACGGCGGTGCCGGAGAAATCACTGGAAGGAATTCGTTTGTTCGAGGAATTACGCAAATTGCCTCCGCCCTACGGCAGCGAAGAGGAAGAACAGCTGCGATTGATAATTGAATTTGTTCGAATTTTCATTCTTTTTACTGAGCGTGATTTATATCCGGATAAAGACCATCTGCATCGCTTTGTTTCCACTTCTTCTCAAGGTCTGGTTTTCGTGCCTTTCCCCGAGCCGGCTAAACTTAAGCAATTGCGGCAAAACACGTTGATTCAAGCTCGCCGGGCGGCGGCGGATTTTCTGCTTCAGGCTTTGCATTCTGATGGCGCCAGCTCTTTGGCCGCCCAGGCGGGGAAATTGAGCGAAACCGAAATACGGGAAAATTTTTTCAAACCTCCGGCAGCCTCCGGCGACAGTTTAACCCGCCGCTTCCCGGAACTTGCTCGCTGTTTGGCTTTGCTTTACCATGAATCGGTATCACTTCGCCAGGTGGAACAAAGATTGCATGGATTATTGGCTAATTTTAAGCAATCGAAAAACTACGGCAAAGCGATTTTCCCTTTGGTCGCTCCATTGCGCCGTGTTTTCGGTGCTGAACGATTAGTCGAATCTGAAGAAGCCGAATTTTTAACTGCCGCCTTTCATCTTGCAAGCGCTCCTCTTTCTCGGAACTATGAATTGCTCGGTTTTATCGATCGCGGCGGCTGCGGTATTGTCGCCAAAGCGGTTCGCCTCTCGGATGGCGCCATCGTGGTGCTTAAGTATCCGACCCGCGCAAAGATGCGCTTTTCCCGGGAAGTTCGGACGCTGGCGAAAATCTCGGAAGTCGATCCGGGCGCGGATCCTCGGGCAGCCGCTATTGTACGCTATTTAGACCATTTTCAGGAGATCATTCCGGTCAATGACGAATCCGTCGATTTCCTGGTGCTTGAATACCTTGAAGGACACAGCTTTTCTACCATCTCTCCATGGAGCGGTGAGTACCATGAATTAAATAAGCTCGTTGAACTTTTCCTGACCGTTGCCGGAGGGCTTTCTTTGTGTCACGAAAATGGCATTGTTCATCGTGATCTTAAACCGAGCAACCTGTTTAAAACTGCTGACGGCAAGGCGAAAATTCTCGATTTCGGCATTGCCCGCGATGAGCGCGGCACGGTAACCGGCGGTACCCCGCCTGGAACTTTGGAATACATGGCCCCGGAATTCACTGATCCCAGGATGAAAAATAAAATGGAGGAGTGCAGGCAGCAT
>PUNB01000142.1 GCA_003552565.1 Lentisphaerota bacterium | reverse complement strand
TTTAGGACAGACCATGGAGTTCCACTGCAAAATTGTGTTTCACATAAGCAACATTGCTTGTTCTCCCCTTGCTTTCTGAGTTTTCTAACTATATTAAAATCTTCTCTCCGGCGAACTAATGTGCCGATTTGCACAATTCACCTGAAGATTTGGCTTTTTCTCAAAACTAATAGTTGACTTATTTAAGTTTCTTTTCTGAAAATTTGCAGGCAAAAACTTGGTTTCTTGTGTCAGGTGTCAGTTTTCGGAAAACCCCAAATTCAGTACAAGATATAAGAAAAATCACTCGTTTTCCCGAGTTATGGGATGAGAGTGATTAATTTTTTAATTCAGAGGATAACACGATGGAGCAAATATTTGACGGCCTGAAGCTGATGCTTGCCGGGATGGGGACGGTGTTCACTTTTTTAATTGTCATGATTCTCTGGATTGTTCTGGCGGCCAAGATCAGCGCGAAGTTCCAGCATCTGCTGCCCGACGAGCCGGTTCAGGCGCCGCCGCCTCCCGTTCCCGGCGGCCGGCCGGAATCGCAAACCGGCGAGGAAAACGGTCGTATCCTGGCTGTGATCAGCGCCGCCATACATAAATATCGCAGTGAACGACAGAGTTAATCGGGCTCTTTCTCAAAACGGAAAGGGTAGCTAATAGTTATTTCTTAGGCTTGGTGGGTAACAGCTTGGTTTCAGGTTTCAGGTGTCGGGTTCCGCCTCAAGCGGATCTCGAACCAAAGTCGAAATGGATATAGGTGCGAGACAAGGTGCGAGACAAGGTGCGAGATCCGCCTGAGGCGGACAAGACAAGGGAACACACATTTGAGAGCACAACCCCACAAAGGTTCGGCTCTATAGGAAAATTTGTGGGGTTGTATGCTCGCGGGCGATGCAATCCGGCGTGTAGTCTGATGAAGACAGTGGTTTAAGCGTAACCAAGTAAGGGTGAGACGAAGAATGGGACGAAGAGTACGATGAAGTGTTTAGAAGGGAGGCGTTGAGTGCCATGACACTTAATCCCGCACTTCATCGCACACACAAGCCCACTCTTACTTGGTTACGCTTAAACCACCTGCTTCGTCGGTATTGGGCATGAAAGACACCCCAATTCACCCACAGATTTTACTGACGAGCCAAAAACTCTTAACTGGGGGTATCGATAAAACCAAAACTCCCAGCACAAAAATATGGGAAAAATCTCTCGTTTTCCCGAGTTATGGGATGACAGTTAATTGATCATTAAACAAACAGGACGCTAAAAAGATGAAAAAAATTGATTTCATGGACCTTTCTTTTCGGGACGGCTTTCAGTCGATCTACGGAGCGCGAGTTAAGACCGAGGATTTTCTGCCGGCGCTGAAGGCGGCGGTGGAAGCCGGTACCCATTACTTTGAAGTCGGCGGCGGCGCTCGTTTTCAGAGTCTGTATTTTTATTGCCAGGAAGATGCCTTCGAGATGATGGACAAGTGCCGTGAAACCGTCGGCCCGGATGTGGAATTACAGACCCTGGCTCGAGGAATAAACGTGGTCGGGCTCTCCTCGCAGCCGCGCGACATTATCAACATGCACGCCAAGCTGTTCAAGAAACACGGCATTTCCAGTATTCGCAACTTTGACGCCCTGAACGACGTGCGTAATCTTGATTACTCCGGCCATTGTATTCACAACAACGGCCTTAGCCATGAAATCTCCATTACATTGATGGGTCTGCCGCCGGGCATGAAGGATCCCTACCCGCACAGCGCTGAATTTTACGCCGATTGTCTGGATCATATACTGAAAGCGGAAATACCTTTTGACCGGCTTTGCTTCAAGGACGCCTCCGGCACCACCACGCCGCGAACGGTGCATGAAACCGTCAAGGCCGCCCGCAAAAAACTGCCGGAGGATGTGAAAATCCATTTCCATACTCACTGCACGGCCGGCATGGGCGAAATGTGCAACATGGCGGCGATCGAGGGCGGGGCGGATATAATTGACCTGGCCATGGTGCCGGTCAGCGGCGGCACCGGCGGAGTCGATGTGCTCGGCATGTGGCACGCTCTGCGCGGAACGGAATACACCCTGGATATTGACTACGAGAAGTACGTGGAGGCGGAAGAAGTTTTCCAGGAATGCATGGAGAAGTATTACACCCCGCCCGAAGCCAAGGAAGTCAATCCCCTGATCACTCTTTCGCCGATGCCCGGAGGAGCCTTGACCGCCAACACCCAGATGATGCGCGACAACAACTGCCTGGATAAATTCCCGGAGATTATCAAGGCCATGCGCGAAGCGGTTGAACGCGGCGGCTGCGGCACTTCGGTGACTCCGGTTTCCCAGTTTTATTTCCAGCAGGCTTTTAACAATGTCCTGATGGGGCCGTGGAAGAAGATCGCCGACGGCTACGGCAAGATGGTGCTCGGCTATTTCGGCAAGACACCGACCGAACCAGATCCGGAAATTGTTAAAATCGCCTCGGAACAGTTGAACATGGAGCCGACTGAGGAAGCCCCGGTGGATATTAACGACCGCAACCCGAAATTGGGTATTGAAGCGGCTAGAAAAAGGATTCAGGAAGAAGGCCTGGAAGAAACGGAAGAAAATATTTTCATTGTCGCCTGCTGTGAAGACAAGGGAGTCAATTACCTGAAAGGCGAGGCGCCCCTGGGTGTGCGCTACGCCGAGGATGTAAAGAAGCAGGAAGCGGCCAAACACGCTCCCGCCGCCCCAGCTCCGGCGCCGGCCGCCGCGGATGGTGAACCGGGTGTTTACACGGTCACGGTTGACGGTAAAAGCTACACGGTCGAGGTGGCGCCGGGCACCGGTCAGGTAACCTCGGTAAACCCCGGTGGAGCCGCGCCCGCGGCTCCGGCACAGCCGGCGCCCAGTCCGGCGCCCGCGGCCGGCGGAGACGGTGATGCCCAGCAGATAACCGCACCGATGCCGGGAAATGTGTTTAAGGTGATTAAAAACGCCGGCGATTCGGTGGCGGAGGGCGATGTCATCATCATCATGGAAGCGATGAAAATGGAAGTTGAAATCAAGGCGCCGAAAGCCGGTGTCCTGCAGGAACTGCACGTCAAACAGGGTGACCCGCTGAGTGCGGACCAGGTGATCGGCGCCGTGGCTTAAAACTGATGCAGAACCCGGGCGGGTTATTTAGTGGAAATCAGGTTTCGGGTTTCAGGGAAGTCTCCCTGATACTTGAACACTGAAACCACGAGTCTCATACAAGCCCGGCCGCCGGCGCGAAGCGCCTGACACCCCGAGGGAGAGACTCTACGTACTTTTACACGTACTCGTACACGCTAACCGTCATTATTTCTGACCCCGTAGATTTGAGTGTACGAGTACGTGTACGATTACGGTACTCGGATGACTGATAACCGATCACCGAGACTAAGTCTCATATAAGGAACAGAAAGAAAAACCAGACAAGGTGCGAGACAAGGTGCGAGACAAGGTGAGCACAAAATCAGGTCTCCCGCTTTTTTCGGCGATCTTCCGAAACAAGCGAGAGCATGGGTGCGAAACCTTTCCGGACGGGGTCTAGTTAGAGGGTATGCGAAAAGGTATATCGCATGTTCTTGAGTTCAACTTTGTCCCGAATCCGCCTCAGGCGGATCACAAACCATATTCCATTTCGGATGAA
>PUNB01000197.1 GCA_003552565.1 Lentisphaerota bacterium | reverse complement strand
GACCTACACCTACGGCATCTACATCGACGAGCCGCTCACCTTTACCTCCGGGCAAGAGACTCTATATTACCATACGAACAATATGTACAACGTCCGGGCGCTGACTGATGAAAACGGCGCGGTCGTCGAGCGATACCGGTATTCCGCCTACGGCAAGGTGACCGTCCTCGACCCGAACGATCAGGAGCTTTCCGAGAGCGCCGTCGGCAATGTGTATATGTTCCAGGGCCGACGCCACGATCCGGAGACCGGATTATATTACTACCGCAACCGGATGATGAGTTCCGAGCTCGGCCGGTTCCTGCAAACCGACCCGCTGGGATATGTGGACGGGTATAATCTGTATGAGTTTGTGGGCGGTCACGTCGTCAATGCCGTGGATCCGCTGGGGTTGAGTGTAATGGAAATACGCGATGACCGAGTATACCATGTTCCGACCCAACGTAGGTGGCTTAGAAAACGACCTCAATGGGATAAAGCTGTATATATAGGAAGGGTAGACAAGCATGATGTGGTAACAACCCCATTCTCTCCTTGTCATGATTTAAGGAAAGTGCCATTATCGGCAGTGGAAAATGTCATTTCCTGGTCAGAAACAGAAAATATACATGATGTGCTTGATGGCTTGCGAGCCTATGAAGAGGTGGCAAGGCATAATCCGGGAGGTTACACTGGCAAAGGAACAAATCCGGCGGACTATTGGCAATATCGTGTTACTTGTGAAGAATGTAGGGACATAGGTAAAGAACTTGCAGAAGATAGATGTTCAAATGATATTTGGGATGCTGTCACAGAGTTTTCTCCAGGATCTGCCGATGTTCTGAGAAGCGGCACTATATCCATAACATCTGGTATCGTTAGCTCTCAAATGTTTAAGGCTTCTAAAGCCGCTGCTGGTTTTGCTGTCAAAAATTGGTATAATCCCGCCGGATGGGGTGCTGCCGTCGTCTCAGGTGCTTTTGCCATTGAGGGTTTTAGGGATTTCAGAGAATATAGGTTGGTTGGAGCAGCAGCAAGAACCGCAATTTCTGAATATTGTGATTGTGATCAATATAAGGATTAATATGAAAACATTTTTTAAAAAATATTGGCGTTTATTTATACCAATAACGATATGTCTAATCACAACGTTAGCCCTAGTTCACTTAGAGTTCACTTCAGACGACAACATATATGATACTTATAAAGCCTTCAGAAGCGATCCAATGTCATGTGTGTTTGCAATGAGTGCGCATTTTAATAATGTGTCAGCATTTTTAATAGGTTGTTTTTATACAGCCACAAAAATTTTGGTAATTATGCTAATTATCCAGGCACTAACAGATTATTTTTCGTGGAAAAATTAAAGCAACAAAGCGAGATGGACTGAAATATATTCCAAACAGCCGTGTCGGCAGGTCAGAGCACCTTATTGTTGTCAAGTCGATTTCTAAAAATCCGACGTTGGAAGGTTCCTGTCTGCCTGAGGTGTTTAATTTTTTACGGCGAAGCAACTCAGTCGTTCAGCAGTGGATAAAATGAGGAGCGTGACGGCTGTGATTAGTGCTTTTAAATATGTCCCGCTGTTCTCAGAGTACCACAGCCAGCTATTTGACAATCTATTTTCGGCAATGTCTTCGACGGCGATTTTGGATAATTGCTCAAGACGGCGTATAGTGACAGCACAACGGCACCGATGCAACGGACAGCAACTCCGTTTCCAATACTTACACCTGGGGACTGGATCTGAGCGGCGATTTACAGGGAGCCGGCGGTGTCGGCGGACTTCTTGCAGTTACTGAGCATAATGAGACCGGAGATTCAGTTTATTACCCCTCTTATGATGCTAATGGGAACATCTCCGAATACGTGGATGCCAGTGATAACGTAGTCGCACACTACGAGTACTCCCCCTTCGGCAAAATAACCTATAAGGACGGTGACAAGAAAGATGATTTCCGGCATCGGTTCAGTACGAAATATCGGGATGATGAAACCAACCTTTATTACTACGGATACCGGTATTATTCAAATGAGCTGGGGCGGTGGCTAAACAGGGATCCGATGGGTGAAGAGGGCGGACTGAATGTGTACGGGTTTGTGGAGAATGCCGGGATAAATGCCTGGGATATGCTGGGGTTGAATAAAAGGGAGTGTATTAAGGCGGGCGGGCGCTGGGTAGTCGATGAATCGATTTCGGTAGTATTTAAGAACCGGGGAGTATGCTGTTGTGGAAAAAATGAGTTTAACCCGTCCACACATGATTGTTGTGGCGCTTTTGGCGGCATTATCATCAGCAAGAATTCGGAGGATTATAAAGATATTCCCACGATAGGAAACCCCAGGGGGCGATCCGTACCGCTTGACGAGCTGCCGTCCGGGTCCGGAATGGGATATATGGCGACCCAGGCATTGACTCTTGGCAGTTCCCTGCAACCGGACAGTCCGGTGGCGCAGGCAGTTGCGCAAACCAATGCAGATATTTATAACGCAGCACTTCTGCAGCATGGTATCATGTCGGCCGGGAAACATTTAGCGCCTGCTATCGGAAGAGCGGCGAATCGACTGAGGCCGGGTGCGACCCGTTTGGCCGGTCACGGGCAAAGGGCATATAGAACTGCAAGGTCGGGAGCAGATCATGGATATAGGCTACTATCATACCATCAAAGTTCCCTTGCACGTTCGGCTCGGTTTTTAGGCGAGACGAGTACCCAATTTGGTGCTTCCTCCGCTGGTATGGCTTCTCCAGCAGCGAGAAGATGGGCGTGGATTGCAGGTTCGGGTGGAGCAGCTGCATGGGAAAACAGAGAATATATTAAACATGGCGCAAAAACTGGATGGGAGTACAGCAAAGATCTTTTTAATGACATATACCTGGAGAATTACGACTGGTGAGAGAGTTTCAAAGTACGCATAATAACCTAATCGATATATCATCTCCAATCGGCGGGATAATCGCCGGATTAATGAGCTGGTACTTCACAGGATCGATTGGGTGGGGAATTGCCGGTGCCTTGGTCGGTTTGGTTGTCGCCTTTTTTGCCATCGGCCAGATAAGTAAAATCTATGGATGCGGTCCCACGCGGGAAGAGCTGCGGAACGCGTTTGTGAATTTCGATAAAAACGGAGTTAACGACGACCGTTTCTACATGTGGGCGGAGGGCAGAAGACTCAATATATACTGGGAGAGCCGGGAGAGCTTTTTTGGCGCCCCCCATGTACTTGGTTTGGAATTACCCTGGGAGGATTGGAAAGATAAATTGCCGAATGAATCATTCCGCAAAGAACTAAAGGAATTATCCGCCAAACCCATCGAAGGAAGCCAGGCTCTTTTTATCGAGACCGGAAATGATATTGACAAACTGCTCCGGGTTATGGCAACCGTACTGAACCTTGTTGACAAGAAATATGATGATTTGAAATTTAATCTTGCTTTCCGCTCAGGTGCGGGGTTTGATGGACATGGAGGCAGGATAGCAAACATGAAAGAGTCAACAGGAGTGAAGAAATAGTATTCCGAATAATTTTTCCTCCTTCGGCACAACAGAAAAATGCGGAAATTATTCCGCGGACGAATCCATGACCAACTCCGAAATACTGCGGAAAATCCACGACTTGGAAAACAATCGCAAGGGGACATTCAAT
>PUNB01000187.1 GCA_003552565.1 Lentisphaerota bacterium | reverse complement strand
TCTTTCAACATCCAAGTCTGGCGCCAGCCGCACCACCTTAAACGTGTTCAGGTACTCAACTTCCATTCCCAGTTTTTCGGCGAAAAAGGTGTCTGTATGCGGCAAGGCGGAAGTGCCGCCGGTCAGATATAACTTGGACGGTTTTTCTCCTTTCTGCTGAGTTCGGTACAGTGTGACAGAGCGATTCACCTCCCCATGCAGCCTGGTCATGACTCCGCGAATGATTTTCGACACAGCCGCGGCCACTTCTGAAGCCGGGTCCTCGTAAGCGCCGCCCAATCCGACAAAACCTTGGCGATATTTTACTCTTTCCGCTTCGGAGTAGCTTATTCCCAGCTCCTTGGCGATCTGCTGTGTGATGGCGACCCCGGCGATGGGAATTGTCCGCGTGAACAATTGATTGCGATCAACAAACATCAGATTTGTGCTGCGCCCGCCGACATCCAGAACCATGCTGCATCCGTCTTCGCCAATGCCGTTGGCGCGGGCGGCGTTATACGCGGCGCACGTGGAAACATCCACTAAAATCGGATTCAGATCCACCGCCTGCACAGCCGAGGTGATGTCATCAACTATATCGTTTTTGACCACCACGAACATGGCCTCCAATTCTTCCGCTTCGGGATTGGCGATAAGCTGGTAATCCCAAACCACTTCCTCCATCGGGAAAGGCACATTCTGGCGCGCTTCGAACTCAACTATCTGGCGCACCCTGCTCTCCTGACCGGAAACCGGCGGCAGCTTCACAAAGCGGGTAAGAGCGAATTGCCCGGAAATGGAAAGCAGCACCCGCTTCGCCGTAAACCTGGTGCTCTGCAACAACTCACGCAAATTTCGCTCTATTAAGGATCGTCGGTTCGTATCCTTCAGTTCCTCATCGTATTCCCGACTGGCGAATTTGGTTAAAATTATATTGTTCGCGGAATCCACATCGAACTGCGCGGCTCTAATGCCGGCGGCGCCGATATCCAAGGTTAAAATTGTGCTGCTTGTTGCCATATATCACACCATAATTTACTGCAGTTAATTATTTACGCGCATCTTTACCATGAACCCCGTTTCCAGCTAGATGATATCCGAAAAGGTTTTTATGCCCCTGCCGGGCTTGTCCCGGTAGAGCGACAGATTAAGATTCAGGGCTTCATATACAAGCTCTCATTTTGTTTTTTCAATCTGTCGCTCTACCGGGACAAGCCCGGCAGGGGCGTTCAGCTCAAAACCTTCAATGAACCCTTTTCGGACGGGACCTGAGTATAAAAACTCCACCAAACGGAGAGCTTGCCGCCCTAGCCTTATTAATTCATGCGAATTCGGCCATGCGTTATTTTATTATTAACAATTCAGTCAGTATCCGGTTTCAAAGTCATGAAAAATTCATAATCCAGCCACTGAAACGGCGTGTGTCGAGGGGATAGGAGTCCATTGCCGATGCGATTCAGCTGGCCGGCCTGCCACCATTGATCCGGGAGCCGCTGGCGTCCGGGATTGTAATCATATTCCCCCACCATTCGGCCGCCGACCATAAACTCCACACGAAGGACCATGTTTCGTTCTCTTGGAAAACGTCTTCCGAAATAACGCTTCAGGGTGTCTGGTCGAACATAAACCGCGGCATGGTGAGTTTCTCCGTACTCTATATCCACATAAGTGGTGGTGGCCGGCAAATACATTCGAGGTGTTTCTCCACCGTCAATCAGTAGATGCCAGTTAATGGTCATTTCATCCAGCCACTTCGCATCCTCCGCGGTTTCGGGCTCAAGCTCGACAACCACCCGCAACCAGTCCTCACTGGGCCGACGGGCGGAACGATGGGTTCTGCCCTCGTCAAAATCAGGGGTTGTATAGGAATCAATCTGTACATCCTCAACTTCGACTCTTATCCTGGCCTGCGCCTCAAAACTGAACATACACAGAAAAAGCGCAGCTGCCGACGAAAAACAAAAAAGAGTTTGAAAAGTTTGTTTACGCATTCTGTTATCTCCCGAACTTTACGATTGATTGTTGGCATATTTTCTAGGCACACCGATAATATTTCATGTTTTTTTCTAAATGCAAATCGAATCGGGTAATTTTTTTTGCGTACGTCTCGCAAACACCTTTTCGCGTAAACTCTTCATAGCTCTTGCGCCCGCTCGCTGACATGCCACGCCGTAGCCCCGAAGGCGGGAGCTCGCTGCAACTGCCGCCTGAAGGCGGAACTCCGGCAGTTTAGCTGGTTATTTCACCCCAAGCCTTTCCTTCGGGGTATGTGTCGCCCCGCACCGGCGGTCAAGCTTATGTGAGACTTCGCGTTGTTAACCTTGTCCCGAATCCGCCTCAGGCGGATCACGAACCTAATTCCAAAGTCAAAAAACACTGGACAAGGTTCGGGACAAGGTTCGAGACAAAGTTTTTTATGCCGCACCAGTCTCACCCTCGGGGTATCCGGCGCGCCGCACCGGCGGTCGGGATTGTATGAGACACCGCTTTTGGTTCCTCGGATTACAAAATAAGAATTACACATCATAAATTACGCATTATAACTAAAGATCAGCTCATGCGCCAGCGCATTCTTTCATTGAACGTCGGCGGCAGCGCCTTTGGGCATCCCAGATTAGCTTTACGAAATGAATCCGCCACCGCCTCCGGCAGGGTTGCCTCGGCTTCTTTTTCGCGACTTTTCATTTCCGTGGTGCGCGCCTCCATTTCCGTGTGTTCCGCCACCGCGGCCGCGCGTCTCATTTCGGCCCGGGCCTGCGCCACCTGCTTGTCCGTGGCGGCCTGCACTGACTGCAGTCGGGCGCCGATATTTTCATCAACGGAAATATCTGAAATATCCATTGAGACGATTTCAAAACAGGTTCCGCTGTCGAGGCCGCGCCCGAGAATATGTTGAGTAATAATCTCCGGTGACTGAAGAAGGTCCCGGTGTGAGGCGGCGCTGCCGATAGCCGAGACAATTCCTTCTCCCACCCTGGCGACCACTGTCTGTTCCCCGGCGCCGCCGACCAGTCGGTCCAGACGAGTGCGAACCGTGACCCGAGCGTTGACGTGTAAGCCGATTCCGTCCCGGCACACACCGGCAATATATGGCAATCCCGAACTGCTGTCTGGACAATCCAGAATTTTCGGACGTACATGCGCCGCCACTGCTTCGTCAACGCTCCTGCCGGCCAAGTCAATCGCCGCCAGTCGGCGAAAATCGATATCAATCCCCGCTTTGCTGGCCCGCACCAAAGCTTCGGCCACGGCGCCTATGTTGCCGCCGGCCAGCAACTGCGACTCGACATCGCCAATATCCGCCGCCACCCCCGCCTTGCTCATAGTTATCATAACTTGAACTATTCTTTCAGGGGGCACTCTGCGAAGTCGCATGAAAATCATTTCCGGTATGGTTATCTGCACTCCGGAAGCCTTTGCCAGCACCCACAACTTGAAGAAAAGAGCGAAGACCACAGCGCTTACCAGTACCGCGGCCGCCGCCGTAACCCCGATTATGATCAGAAACATCTGCATGGTATCAGCTCCCTGAACAGTTATTTCGGCGCCCGCTGCTGATAATTCGGGGCGTCTTTGATAATCTTTACATCGTGCGGATGAGCTTCCTGCACAGCCGCTCCTGAAACCCTGACCAGACGGGCATTTTCCCGCAATTCGGAGAGGTTATGACAGCCGCAGTACCCCAGAGAAAACCTTAACC
>PUNB01000027.1 GCA_003552565.1 Lentisphaerota bacterium | reverse complement strand
TAGGCGCATCGCGCCGGCGGTCGGGCTTGTATGAAACACAATTCTGAATGTTGAATATTGAATGATGAACTTTGAAGTGGAACTGTCTGGTCTGTCCGAAACTCAACATTCAGAATTCAAGATTCAATATTCATTATTTGTCAGGGTATCCGGCGCATCGCGCCGGGTGTCAACCTTATATGAAACACTGTTCGTCGTTATCAGTGTTAATCAGTGTCCATCCGTGGTTTTATTTTCTGCCTTTTTTTCACCACGGATTAACACGGATACACACGGATAGGGTTACGGTTCTGCGTCAGCCGCTGTTTCCATCCGGGGTATCCGAGAGCTAAAGCGCCCGGCGGTCGGGCTTATGTGAAACACGGTTCTTGGTTCCTTGTACAAAGGATTACGGAGTTTTGACTAGCGACATGCGACTTGCAAAATCAACACTTCGATACCTCCAAATTCCCGTACTCCGATACCCGTCGTCCTGTAAGATAAACCGGCAATCCACGGTTTATATGTTTATTCCTGGATTTGATCGATCATGCGCAGGATTTCCGCGGTTTTTTCCCGCATTAACGCTTCATCGCCGGCGGACTCGACATTGAGGCGCAGGATCGGCTCGGTTTGCGAACTGCGCAGATTGAAACGCCAGCGTCGTCCGAAGGACATGGATAAACCATCGACATTCTCAATCTCGTCGGCTTGTTCCTGGTAGTGTTTCCGGATGGCGGCGATGGCCGCATCAGCATTGCTCACTCGGCGGTTGATTTCGCCGCTGCCGGGATAGCGGGCGCGGCGTTCGGCGATCAGTTCACTCAGGGGGCGTCCGTCCCGGCTGACGGCCTCGCAAACCAGCAGCCAGGGTATCATGCCGCTGTCGCAGTAAGTGAAATCCCGGAAGTAATGATGCGCCGACATTTCACCACCGTAAATCGCGTCTTCTTTGCGCATTCTTTCTTTCATGAAAGCGTGGCCGGTTTTGCTTTGGACAGTCACGCCGCCGGCCTGTTGTACCATTTCAATGGTATTCCAGGTCATGCGGGGGTCGTGGATTATTTTCGCTCCCGGTGATTTGGCCAGCATACGCGCCGCCAGAATGCCGACCATGTAATAGCCGTCGGCGAATTCACCGTTATGATCGAAGAAGAAACAGCGGTCAAAATCTCCATCCCAGGCGATGCCCAGGTCGGCATTGCTGGCGGTCACCGCCTCCGCGGTTACCGGACGGTTTTCCTCCAGAAGCGGATTGGGGATGCCGTTGGGAAAGGTGCCGTCGGGATGATGGTTGACGCGGATGAATTCGAACATCGGCAGATGCTCCGCCAGTGCGTCCACATAAGGACCGGCACAGCCGTTGCCGCCATTGACCGCCAGTTTCAGGGGGGAGTGGGAGGAGGTGTCAATAAAAGAGAGCGCCTTTTTTATATAACCCTCGGTGATATCTCTGGATTCGTTTTCGCCGCCGCCGATTTTTTTCCCCAGATCCTCCTCGCGTACTCGGCGTTCCAGTTCCATCAAGCCGGAATCGCCGCTGATTGGGATCGCATCCTCGCGCACCAGTTTGAATCCATTGTATTCCATAGGGTTATGGCTGGCTGTGACCATTATGCCGCCGCCGGCTTCCGGCAGGGAGGCGGCGTAGTAAACCAGTTCCGTGCCGACCAAGCCGATATCGTATGTGTCCACTCCTCCGTCGTTCAGTCCGCGGATCAGGGCGGATGCCAGTTCTTCGCTGCTTACGCGCACGTCCCGTCCGACCGCCACCGCTCCCTGGGGAGTAAAGTGAGCCGCGTAAGCGCGTCCCAGTTTATACGCGAGTTCCGGATTGAGTTCATCCGGCACTTTGCCCCGGATGTCATAAGCTTTAAAAAAAGGTAGTCTTTCGGTCATGATTACGGATTTCCTTCACGTTTATTATACCACGAAATATGCAGAATATGCGAAAAGTGGGTCAGTTTTTCACCACCCGTTCGCTTCGCTCACTAGAGGTTATGCGAAAAGGGTTTGAGGCCTAATTTTGTGCTGCTGAAAACCTTGTCCCGAACCTTGTCCCGAACCGAAATCCGATTGGTTTTAATGTTTCATCCGAAAAGGAATAAGGTTCGGGACAAAGTTCGTGACAAAGTTGAACCCGGGAATGCGCAATATACCTTTTCGCATACCCTCTAGCGAAGCGGGTGGTAAATATAATGTTTTTTTACTTGTTTTATTTTTGTCAACTCACAACTTCAAACGCTCCGCTCCCGCAGCCAGCGTTCCGCGTCGATGGCGGCGCGGCAGCCCATGCCGGCGGCGGTTACCGCTTGACGATATCTTTTGTCGGCGCAGTCGCCGGCGATGAAAACTCCTTCCATCTCGGCGTGACTGCTGCCGCCGTCGGGCAAGACAATATATCCTTCTTCATCCATCCGCAACTGACCTTTGAATGGATCGGTATTGGGAATATGCCCGATCGCCAGAAAAAGGCCCTGGCATTCAAGTGTGCTTTGCGCTTCGGTCTGGACATTTTTTAGGCGCAGTCCGGTCACCTGATTCTCGTCGACCCCCAGCACCTCCTCCACCACCGAGTTCCAGACAAATTCGATCTTTTCATTCTCCCGCGCCCGCTGCTGCATGATTTTTGACGCCCGCAGCCGATCCCGCCGATGTATTACCAATACCTTGCTGGCGAAGCGGCTGAGAAACAAAGCCTCTTCCATGGCCGAGTCGCCGCCGCCGACCACGGCCACTGGGACATTCCGGAAGAGGGCGCCGTCGCAGGTGGCGCAGGAAGAAACTCCGCGATTGCGCAGTTTTTGTTCCGATTTCAGTCCCAGCCAGCGGGCCCGGGCGCCGGTGGCGATGATAAAGGCCCGGCACTGTATTTCCGAGTCATCCGAAAGCTTGAGCTTATGCGGGCCGCCGGCTTGCAGGGTGCTTTCGGCCAAGGTTTTGTATTCAACCCGGGCGCCGAATCTTTCGGCTTGTTTCTGGAAAGCGTTCATGATTTCCGGTCCCATTACTCCCTCCGGAAAGCCGGGATAATTTTCCACCGAAGTGGTTTCCGAGAGCTGGCCGCCGAGTGTGGCGCCGGTCAACACTATCGGCCGCAGTTCCGCCCGGGCGGCGTAAACAGCGGCGGTGAAACCGGCGCATCCGGCGCCGGCGATTACGATGTTTTCCATGATTGGAACCTTTTTTTTGGGGGGATTCTTCAGTTCGATTAAAAACGTATGAACAAAATCGATTATAGCGCTTGCCAAAAGCGGAAGGTGGATTACAGTAAACTCCGTTTTGCTTGATTCAAGCATTAAATAATTTTTCTTCTCTCCTTTTGTGGTAGGGTACCGAAGCGGCCAAACGGGGCAGACTGTAAATCTGCTGGCAATTGCCTTCACTGGTTCGAATCCAGTCCCTACCACCACCTTTTTCCCCTCAAATTGCCGAAACTTCCTTTAATTCTCTATACCTTCAAAAAGGCCCAAAACGGCCCGAAAAGTTTCAAAACGGCCCAAAACGGCCCGAAAATCTGGACTCGCCCCAAGCCGCGATTATGTTTTCCTTTCCTTTTGCTTTGCTTCTTTATTCGACGCTAATCAAGTTTTGTCGGTTATCCCCGCCCAAGTATAGATCAAGTATTGATTGCGCTCTAATGGCCGGTTCCGTGGCTCTGGGAAGGAATTGCCGCGATCATTGGTGGCGGTGGGTTCGCAGTCGCAAGCTGCCGGGCACCGGCAAAGGCGGCCAAT
>PUNB01000272.1 GCA_003552565.1 Lentisphaerota bacterium | reverse complement strand
CGCCGGCCACCGTCCTGTCCTTTACCGATACAGCCGGCAGGCTCAATCGCGCAGTCAGTTTACTGCACTGGCAAAGCCTGTACGACATTCTCGATTCCCTGGCGAGACCGAAAGCGGTCTAGCCTGATTAATTCATGAACTTCGCCACGAGATTGCGTGCAATGGCGCTTCGCAGTAGATGGCTCGTGAATTATTCAGGCTAGATTTAAGGCTGTTTTTATCTCAGGCAGAGAGCGAAGCGAACTGCCTGAATGAAGCTCGACAACAAAACAATTAAACCCTATCTTAAAACCATGGAGACCGTCTGTGAGTTTCAACAAAATTCGGGACATCCCTGATTTGCACTGCACAATTTTTTTTAAGACGAAAATGAAACCGACAGTTTATATTGAAACTTCTATTGTCAGTTATTTAACAGCCAGTCTCAGCAATGATATCCGGGTGCTAGCCAATCAGAATATCACGGTTGAATGGTGGAACAACAGTCGGGGTAATTTCGATCTGTATATATCGGAATTGGTAACAACGGAGGCCTCGGGTGGAGATAAGGAGGCAGCAAAAAGACATCTGGATGTAATTGAAGGATTACCTGAACTAGAAGTTTCCGAAAATGCAGAAAGCCTAGCCAAAGCGTTATGCATTGAAGGTCCTGTCCCACAGAATGCTGAGATTGACGCCTATCATATTGCCGTTGCTACGGTTAACGGTATGGATTATCTTATGACTTGGAATTGTGCGCACATTGCGAATGCTGTTATAAGGCCGAAGCTGGAAGAAGTTTGTTATGATTATAATTACCAATTACCAGTTATTTGTACGCCTCAGGAATTATTGGAGGAATAAATAATGTGGAAAGACCCCATAGTTGAAGAGACCCGAAAAATAAGGGAAAAATATGCCGCAAGCCTTGGTCATGATCTCGATGCAATTTTTCGAGACATTAAAGAACGAGAAGCAAAGTCCAATAAAAAGATTGTTTCTTCCCCGCCCAAAAGACCAAGACACAAAAGCAAAAGAACTGCCTAAGAACGCAGTGAAGGTTTCATGGGTCATGCGGGTCCACTAATTTAACTTTATCGGCCTCGGATTTCAAAAGATGAAGATATTTCCTCTATCCGTTTTTTTAATGCTGGGTGATGAAAAATCTTTCTGTCCCCGATTTTTCTGTCTAAATAATCAGTGTTCATCAGTGGTTAATCTTATGTGCGTTCATTCGTATAGATTCGCAAGATTAGCGGTTTAAAAGAAATATATTACCACCCGCTTCGCTAGAGATAACTACAGAGAAGCAGCAGAGTGTTTCTTTTTTCGGCTTCGCCGGAAGAACTCTGCCTCGCTCTGCGGTTCCCTCTAGTGAGCGAAGCGAATTTATCCCGTTGCATTTGGACTTGCCAACCTTCCAAGAAGGATGCAACTGGGACGGGTGGTGGAAAAACATGGCTCCTCCGCAGAATCTGTGGATATATATGTTCCCTTGGCGATGCCAATCCGGCATGTTGGCAGGGAGATGGCGTGTAATTGGCAGAATCATCCCGTATCGGGATTATTCGGGCCGTGGAGACCGATAAAGATAGTAGCCTGAAGCGCCAGAGTTATGTTTCTTTAACTAAAACGGTTTCTATGTTTACTCCGGCATTTTCAAATAAAACTCCCACGGGGCAGGCGGCCTTTGTTTTGTCCAGGACTTTCTGCAGTTTATCTTCGGGTTCCTCCGATTTTACCTTGACCACTGCTTTGGCTGAAGAGATGGTCTTGACATTTTCAGGAGAAGTCTCTTCAAGATCGACGGTTAAAGCCTCAAAATTCACTTTTGAATTGGCGGCGACCATGGCGAAAATGGTTGACACACAGCCGGCAAGCCCCATAAGGGTTAACTCCAATGCGGTTGGCCCTTGATCGGTGCCGTTTTTGCTTGCAGGCAGATCCACTGTAATGCTGTGTCCCCTGCCGTTATCTACTACGGAACAAAATCCCTGCTGCCACTTTGCGGTTGATTGCATAGTTTCTTCCTCTTATTGCTTGGGTTGAGAGTCTCGATTTTATCGATACCCTCAGTTAGGACTTTTGGTCAGGTTATGCTCAAATGTGTGTTACTTTGTCTCGCACCTATTTGTCTCGCACCTATATCCATTTCGAGTTTGGTTCGGGATCCGCCTGAGGCGGATTAACCCAGCCCCTCCCATGGGACGGTTGTGTGATCAATATAGTTTAAATGTAGGTTTTTCAAGTATAGTTTATCCCCATTCACGTAACGTCCTGAGATTCGCTTGCCTGACCACTTGGCCGCATTGAAGGTGAAGACCGCTATTTTCTGGAATAATCTCAAAAACCTCAAAAACGTTCGACTCACATAAGCTCGTCCGCTTTACTTCAAAATTACAAATTCAGAATACAACGATTCAAGATTGACGAAGTCTCATACAACCCCATCCTGAACCTTCACGCCCGCGGATGCGCTTTTCGATACGCCTCACGCAAACGTTCCGAGCTGATATGTGTGTAGATCTGGGTTGTCGAAAGACTGGCGTGCCCGAGCATTTCCTGAACACTGCGCAGGTCGGCGCCGGCATCCAGTAGATGAGTGGCAAAGGAATGGCGAAGCTGATGCGGGGTGCAGTCGCCCGGCAGCTCGGCTTCCTGTAAATACAGCTTGAAATTACGCTGTATGGAACGGGCGGTCAAGCGCTCGCCGTGGCGATTAAGAAAAACCGCTCCCGGCCGCCTGTGTCCTCCCCAGCCCCGTCGGAGCCGGGCCTGAAAGTAGGCCTGCAGCGCTTTCACGGCGGGTTCTCCGAGTGCTCCAAGCCGTTCCTTGCGTCCTTTGCCGCGCACTTTTATGGTGCTTGAAATGAAATCGATATTCTCTGTGTTCAAGCCGGCGCATTCGCTGATTCGCAGGCCGGCGCTGTAAATGGTTTCCAGAATCGCCTGGTCTCTTCTTGCGGCGAATTCCGTGAAATCGTCGTTGGTCTGATTGCTGTTTTGCGGGTGTCTGCTCCAATAGGATGCCGGCGAGTCCAGCAGTCTGCCGACCTGTTCCACCGACAATACCGCGGGCAGCCGTCGAGTGTTCTTAAGCCGGTGCAGGGAGGAGAAAGGGTTTCCCGGCAGGATGTTCTCCCGCGCCAGGAAACGGGCGAATGAACGTAAAGAAGAAACCTTCCTGAGCACCGAATTGCGGCTCAGTCCCCGAGCCTGCAGAGCCGCCGCGAACCTTCGGGCATCATGCATACTCAAACGGCTCCAGTCCGCCGGCTGATCAGTGTCGGCTTCATTCCAGCGCAGAAGCTCGACAAACTGCCGGATATCCCGGGCGTAGCCGTTCAAAGTGTGCTCTGAAGCATCTCTTTCGTTCTTCAGATACTTCAAATAGCGATTTACAACAGGATCGTTAAGCATTAAAAAAGACTCTTTCTCAAAACGAATGGGTTGCTGATAGTTTTTTTAAGATTTTGTGATAACAGATCGGTTTCAGGTGTCAGGATTTTGGGTCTTCCGCAGAATCTGTGGGTCCAGTAGTGTTACGTTGTTTCAATTTGCCACACATGAAGTAAGGGAGATCAGCATGTACGAGTACGTGTACGAGTACGGCCAACAGCCCATCTTTCATCCGAGATGCTCCTCAGACAACGCTTCAAGCCAAGCGACGAAGTCGATCGAAGCCTGGTACACCCTCATTTCCTCTATGATCGAACAGTCTGCTCATAGTCTCCCCGCACTCGTGCACGTACTCGTACAAACAAATCTTTCATTTTCCGCCTCCAAATTTATCGTGAGGATGCTGAAGTGTGTAGCCTGAATAATTCACGAGCCAAGTTTGCCGCAGGCTGCCGCGAGACAAGCCGCGGCTGCAGTATTCTGCCGCAAGGCGCCGGCTCGCGGTAAGAGGCGGTGAAATTGGCCGCCCTTCGGGTGCGAAATTCGGCCATGCAATTCATGCCAAAACATAATTTACCATGAAAAATCGTTATCATCTTAATTGTTAATATATTATGACGCATGGCCAAATTCGCATGAATTAATCAGGCTAGAGAGAGGCGCCCCAGTACACTTAATCGCTTTCATCGCCGCCACCCTTGCTCGGATACACTTAACCGACCCGCTTAACCGACAGAAATGACAAAGTCGCCATTTTTACACCTCGACAAAAGCTGAAATTCTGATATATTTTCAGCTTGCTTACAAGCCCGACCGCCGGCGCAAGGCGCCTGATACTTCGAGGGAGAGACTCTACGTACTTTTACACGTACTCGGATGACTGATAACCGATCACCGAGACGAAGTCTCACATAAGCAGATTGTTTCATAAGAAAAAAGGATTATAAAATGAACCGTAAAATATTCATCGGCGACAAGGAATATTTTCCTCTAATCAGCAAAATCAAGTATGAAGGTGCGCAATCGGACAATCCCCTGGCGTTTAAATTCTATAACCCGGAAGAAAAAGTCGGGGGGCTGACTATGGAGGAACACTTACGTTTTTCGGTTGCCTACTGGCACAGTTTCACCGGCGCCGGCGGCGATCCATTCGGCGGGGGCACCATCAGTTTTCCCTGGGATCACATAGAAGATCCGATGCGGCGCTCTTTCGCCAAGGCCGACGGAGCTTTTGAGTTCATCACCAAGCTCGGCGCGCCATACTACTGTTTCCATGATGTCGATATCGCTCCCGACGCGGAATCGGTTGCTGAGTATGAAAACAATTTATCCACCGTAGTGGAGAAACTGAAAGAACGCCAGGCGGGCACCGGGGTTAAGCTTCTCTGGAACACCGCCAACCTGTTTTCGCATCCGCGCTACATGAACGGCGCCGCCACCAACCCCGATTTCCGAATTTTGCGGCGGGCGGCGGCGCAAGTGAAGGTCTGTCTGGATATAGCGGTCGAATTGGGGGCGGAGAATCATGTCTTCTGGGGCGGCAGAGAAGGGTATAACATGCTGTTGAACACAAACATGAAACGGGAGCAGCAGCATTTCGCCGAGTTTCTCGCCAAAGCCCGCGACTACGGTCGTTCTATCGGTTTCAAAGGTAATTTCCTCATTGAACCCAAGCCGATGGAGCCGATTAAGCACCATTACGACTTTGATGCCGCGACAGTCATCGGGTTCCTGCGGGAATTCGGCCTGGAGTCTGATTTCAAACTCAATATTGAAGGCAATCACGCCACCCTGGCCGGGCACGATTTCGCTCATGACCTGCAGGTCGCCGCCGATGCCGGAATGCTGGGCAGTGTCGACGCCAATCGCGGTGACGACCGCAACGGCTGGGACACGGATCAGTTCCCCACCGATGTCTATCAAGCCGCACAGGCAATGCTGGTTATTCTGGAATCCGGCGGCCTGAACCCCGGCGGCTTGAATTTCGATGCCAAAAGACGGCGCAACTCAACCGATGACGAGGATCTTTTCCATGCCCATATCGGCGGAATGGACACCTTCGCCCTAGGATTGAAAGCGGCACATAAAATCATTGAACAAGGATGGCTGAAAACCTATCGAGACGGTCGTTACCGCACTTTCGACGAAGGCCAGGGAGCTGAATTTGAATCCGGCAAACTGTCACTGCAGGAACTGTATCAGTCAGCAAAGACGGAAACCGGCGCCCTGCCGCTCTCCAGCGGACATCAGGAAATGCTGGAAAATGTAATTAATCAGGTGCTGTTTCAGGGGGCATAAAAAGGGGGCGGCCCCGATGTATCGCCCGAAACTGAGTTTATCCCTCGGGGTACTTGTTAAGCACGCTACGCGGGCGGGGCGGGTTTGCATGGGACAGCGTTTTTAGACCCTCGCCTGCTCGTCAGGCGGATCTGGTTTGCATAGGACATCGCTCCGGGGGCGCAAGGCGCCCGGTGGCGGGGGCTTGTGTGAGACACTTGCATGCTCATAGCCACGAAAAGATGTTTATTTTTTACAGAGGGTCACAAAGAACGTATAGTTATATATTTTCATTTCATGAATTCTTTGCGATCTTAGTGATCTTGTAAAAAAATGCAATTTTCTCCGGTGGAGACCACCGGCCTCCAGCGCGCTTCGCGCGGAATTTTTCCGGCTCGCAGAGCCGCTTGGAGAAAGCCGGTCTCCGGTTTTTCTTCGCGGCCTTCGCGACCTTCTGTAAAAATTGTGTCTCACATAAGCTGTTATATCAAAGCGGTGAGAGCTCACCGCACTCCGAAAGAGCCTTCAGCTCGGTGTCATGAGCTGATGCGAAGCATCTTTGGAGTGCGGCGGCCTGACGCCGCTTTAAGATAGCCGCGGTTCACATAAGCCCCCACCTATTATAATCTTCTGCCGGGTCTCTATGGCTGTTCCTTTCCCGATCCGTGCAGGAAAGCCGGCGAATCGCCTCTCCCCTTGCCGATGGTTCTGCCCATGGCGCGGATCCGGTTTTTCATGCAGCTGTGGCATTGTTCGGCGGTTTCCGCTATACAGGCCTTTGCCGGATAAATTTCGTACATCGCTCGATATTCCGGCGGAGTGAGATTGGGCATGACTACGTTGGCGCCGCGTTCAAGTCCCAGCTCCCGTCCTTGTGCTTTGTTCAGAGTGGCCAGGGCAGTGGTGCTGGGGATGTTGGCCCGTGGGCAATGCAAGCGAGTCAAGGCAATGGTTTTGTAAGTCATTGCTTCGGTGTTTGGAACCTGTTCCGGCGATCCCTGAGACATCTCGAAATCCTTCATCAGCGGAGTGGAATCGTGCGGAATGAACGGGCCGACTCCGATCATATCCAGACTCAACGACTGAAAAGTCAAAATATCTTCCGCCAGATCTCCATAAGTCTGCCCGGGGATGCCGATCATCACGCCGCTGCCGATTTCATAACCTAACTCGCGCAATCGGCGTAAAAGCGATATTCGATCAGACTGCTCTCCCGGCAGCGGCGGGTGAATGCGCCTGTAAAGGCGCGGGTTGGAAGTTTCGAAACGCAGCAGGTAACGATCAGCTCCGGCCTCTTTCCACCTGCTTAGTTCTTCCATCGACCTTTCTCCGACGCTGAGAGTAACCGCCAAATCAGTCCGCTTTTTTATCTCCTTAATAATCTGCTCCAGCCACTCCGTCGAAAATCCGAAATCTTCGCCGGACTGCAGAACCACCGTGCCGTAACCGAACTTTACCGCCTGTTCGACGCATTGCAGTATCTCGTCCTGACTCATCCGGTAGCGGTTTAATGATTGATTATCCGCCCGCAGACCGCAATACCCGCATTTTCGACGGCAGTAATTGCTGAATTCAATCAGTCCGCGCAGATGCACTTCATCACCCGCTTCCTGTTGACGCGTTTTGTCCGCCTGTCTCCACAGGTCATCCAGAGCACTCTGGTCTTCAGTCTTCAGCCATTCGATTATCCGTTTTTTGTCCATAATAAACTTTTCGCCGATTTTATAACGGATTCAGGATTATTCTCCACTTGGCCAGTCATTCACCCACTGGCGTGCGTTTTTCTGCAATGCTTTAAATTTTTCCTGATCCTGAATCTGGTTCAGAAAATATCCGAACAGCCCGAAAAACAATTCGCAAAAGGTATGAATGCTGTTGGCTCTTTCTTCGAACACGCTCTCCGGGTCCATAGCTTCTCCGGCGGGCAGCTTCATGCTCCGAAAACCGAACAGATCCGCATCCAGATTAACTTCCCATCCGAATTCCTTTTGACTGTTTTCGCCATCGCCTTCCAGGCCGCAGAGGATCTTGGCCTGACGCAGTTTTTTCCCTGTGCGCAGAGCCGTCTGGGCCTCCTGACTGCGAGTCGGCAGACCTTTGCGAATGGAAGCTTCACGTGCTCCGATGTCGTTCTCAGATTGATCCACCATCACCAGAGGGCCGTCCACCAGGCAGAAAAAATCTCCCAGGCGGGTTTTCGGCAATTTGCCGTTATTAACGCTTGTAAAGTACCATAGCCAGGTAAGAAAGTCCTGTCCTAAAGTGCCTCCAGCCGCGTTGTCCGTAAGATCAGGCGAGAAATTGATACGCTCCAGAGATTCCGCGGGAACGTCCAGATCTTTGACCACTGTCTCCTCCGGCGTCAGCTGCACGGGGGTGAAGCCGAATGTGTCAGTAAAAACGGCACAGAACTGATCCAGCTGCTTCTGCGAAACAGTTCCGCAATACAGTCGCGAAATATTCGAGTCCACATAAAAAGGTATGCCGGTCAATTGTGGCGGCATTTCCGGCAGCAGCCGGGCGATGACATCCTGTTTAATCTCTTTCCTGGCGCGGGCGTTAAGGAACTCCAGATTCTCCTGGGCCATGCGCGTAAGTTCCTGCATCCGGCATTCGGCCTGCAGCAGCGACGGCGGAATCTTGCGCTGCGCCTGCCGCAGTCCCAAATGCAGGTAACCGCCGGAGTAAGCGCTTTGTTCATCTATGACCCTGTCCAGCAGATGGCGGTTGCCGATCCAGCCCCATTGCGGTTCATCTTTAACTTCTTTCAACTCTCCCGCCGCCTGCCGCTGAAAGCGGGCAACCGCGTCATCCGGCAGCGGCTGCGGTAAATGAAAAAGCGAAAAGGTCACGCCACCTTGATCAAAAGGCATTTTAAATCTCCTTTGGCAATTGGTGAATAAGTTTGTTTCTCAGTAAAAAAAAGAGGAATCCCTGATTCAGGGAATCGTTCAAAAAGCAACCTTACAATAACTGTCAGCGGTGAATTATCCAGAGAGAATGCTTTGTATGAGACACGGTTCTTCGTTTTTACCCATTTTAGGCAATGCGCGAAATGGGTAAAAAACAATTGTTTCTTGGTTATGACAATGCGAAGTAACAGACAAAATTTTGCAACTGCGTTGCTGAAGGTTA
Organism: Lentisphaerota bacterium; assembly: GCA_003552565.1. Classification (GTDB taxonomy): domain Bacteria; phylum Verrucomicrobiota; class Lentisphaeria; order Oligosphaerales; family PUNB01; genus PUNB01. The sequence continues at coordinate 7,231 of PUNB01000272.1, read as the reverse complement.
TATTCATACCGTTACTTTAAGGGTTCCTTCTCATTTTCTGAAACCTGAAACCTGACACCAAGATGTTATTTGTAAAGTCTAAAAAAACTATTAACTGCCCACTCTTTATTGAGAATGAGCCATAAAAAGGATATGTCATCGCCATGAATACTCGAAGGCCGAATTATGAACAACAGAAAGCCTATGAGGATGTTGATTTTCTAAAGCAGGATGTGTGCCGGCCGATACGGCTGCAGCTGGAGCTGCTGAAGCCGGAAACCGCCATGCAGGAGCAGAACATCCAGTCAACTATCGTGCTCATGGGCAGCGCTCGACAGACCTCCCCGGAGGAGGCTGAAACCGAGCTGCGGGCCGCGGAACAGGCGGCGGAAGAGGAACCGGAATCGCAAGAAAAACAGCGCCGGCTGCGGCTGGCGCGGCGCATGCGCGAACAGAGCAAGTATTACGCTATGGCGCGTGAATTCGCCGCCATCGCCAGTCGCGAAGGACGGCGGCGGGGAGACGGACATTATGTGGTGATGACCGGCGGCGGCGGCGGTATTATGGAGGCCGGCAACCGCGGCGCCGCCGATGTCGACGCCAAATCAATCGGCCTCAACATCAGTCTGCCTTTTGAACAGGTGGCGAATCCTTACTCCAGCAAAGAATTGAGCTTTATTTTTCATTATTTCAGTATTCGGAAAATGCATTTTCTAATGCGGGCCCGGACGCTGGCGGCTTTTCCCGGCGGCTTCGGCACCATGGATGAAGTGTTTGAAACTCTCACTTTAATCCAGACAGGCAAGACTAAGCGTTTCCCGGTGGTGCTTTTCGGCAGCGAATTCTGGAACAGTGTCATTGACTGGGATAAATTCGTGGAGTGGGGAATGATTTGTCCTGAGGACTTGGATTTATTCCATATTTGCGACAACGCGCAGGATGGCTGGAAATGCATTACCGAGTTCTGGGAAGAACATGATTGGAATAAAAAGGGAGGGGAAGAATTATGATCAGCCGGCTTACAGGAAAGTTGATTGACCGGGAGTTGACCGAAATCACTGTCGACGCGAACGGTGTGGGGTACGGCCTGATAGTGCCATTGAGCACTTTTGACTCATTGCCGGCGACGGGCGAAACAGTGTCGCTGTATGTGCATACGCATGTTCGCGATGACGCCATAATTCTTTTCGGTTTCGCCACCGTTGAGGAGCGGCGGCTTTTTCGGCTCCTGCAGACCGTGTCCGGCATCGGCAACCGGCTGGCGCTTAATATACTCAGCTCCATGAGCGCCGGTATGCTGGCTGAACATGTGGTCAACGGCAACATTGCCGCTCTGTCGAAGATCAACGGTCTGGGAAAAAAATCAGCTGAACGGCTTACGGTTGAGTTGCGGGAAGGTATTCGCGAGGTTGTGCCGGAAGCCGGGTTTGGGGGTAAGGACGCTGAAAAAGGAGTTCTGTCACCCGCCGGCCATGACGCCATGGCGGCTTTACAGACCCTCGGTTTCAAAGCGGAGCAGGCGCGTAAAGCCATCGACGAAATCTGTCGCCGGGTACCGCCGGAGCAGCAGTCCTCGGAAAATCTTATCCGTCAGGCACTGAGCCGGCTGAACACCTGAAGTAAGTACACTTAAAAAAGAATTTCCAGAATGAATCAGGAACCGGAAAGGTTTATCACTTCACAGTTAAATCGGCGCGAGGATCAATTTGAAGAGAGCCTCCGCCCGATAGGCTTTGACCAGTTTCCCGGCCAGGAGAGGGTGAAAGAGAGGCTGCAGATTTTCGTTCAGGCCGCCAGGGAACGCGACGAAGCTTTGGGGCACGTTCTTCTTTGCGGACCTCCCGGGCTGGGGAAAACCACTCTGGCGCATATAATCGCTCACACCCGGGGCAAAAACATCAAAGCCACCAGCGCCCCGGTTATCGAAAAGCCGGGGGACCTGGCCGGACTGCTTACCGGCATGGAGGATGGGGACATCCTGTTCATCGACGAAATTCATCGCCTGCCGATTGTTATTGAGGAATATCTGTACTCGGCCATGGAAGACTTTGTCCTGGATATTATGATTGATCAGGGGCCGGGCGCTCGTTCGGTTCGGCTGACTCTGCCTCGTTTCACCCTTATCGGAGCTACCACCAGGCAAGGTTCGATTTCGGCGCCGCTGCGTTCCCGCTTTCAAATGGTCTGCCGCCTTGATTATTATTCCGCCGCGGATCTGGAACAGATTCTTCACCGTTCCGCCCGCATCCTGAATGTGACGGCGGAAGACACCGGTTTGCAGGAGATTTCCCGGCGCAGCCGCGGGACCCCGCGCATAGCCAACAACCTCCTCGGCTGGGTGCGTGATTACGCCCAGGTGAAAACCGGCGGCCGGATTGATGGCGAGGTGGTCGGGGCGGCGCTGGAGATGTTCGACATAGATGAGGAAGGTCTGGATGAAATGGACAATCGTATCCTGGAGGCGATTATCCGGAAGTTCAAAGGCGGACCGGTGGGTTTGAAAACGATCGCCGTCGCCGTCGGTGAAGAAGTGGACACCATTGAGGATGTTTACGAACCGTTTCTCATTCAGGAAGGTTATCTGATGCGCAGCCCCCAAGGCCGTATCGCCACCGCCAAGTCAGCTAGAAGGTTCGGGATTTCGGAAAAACAGATGCACAGCGCCAGTCGTCACCAGCAGCCTGATTTATGGTGAAAAAGGTATTGCGAATCAGAGGAGTGACTTTTGTGCTGGACAATTTCTTTAGGGCAAGTATTTTTACAAAAAATCTGATTTAAGAGTTTTGGATCCAAGGGACAAAACAGTGACTGACGCAGAACAGAAAGCGCGTATTTTTAAAGTGCTGTCGACCGGCACCCGGGTGCGGATGATAGAGCTGCTGAGGCAGCGGTCTTTGTGTGTCAACGCTCTGGCACGTTCTTTGCAGGTCACCCCCGCCGCGGTGTCGCAGCACTTGCGGGTGTTGCGCGATGTCGGCATTGTGGAGGCTGAAAAGCACGGTTATTTTGTTCATTACCGGGTCAACCGGGAAACCCTGCGGCAATGGCGCCAGGCCGCGTCCGACCTGCTGGCCGATAAAGAGAAAAAATAAGGCTCCTCTGCGCGATCCACGGCCAATTGGATTAAGGCGAAAGATTATGAGGAAAGACTAGGGAAGAACGGGTGCGCCCCTTAATCTTTTGCCCTAATCTTTCGCCTTAATCTCGTTTCCGACAACTTTTCGCGGAGGGTCTAGCTTGAGGGTATCCGGAAAGGTATCTCCGGAGACTTAAAGTTCATACGCCCCCGCCGGGACAAGCCCGACGGGGGCATCAAAACCTTTTCGGACGGGCTAGCTTGTCCACTGCAGAATCCAGTCGGCCGCTGTTTGGTGCAGGCTGTAAATATCATTTTCTTCGGCGAAAAGTTGGCCGCGACGGGAATATTCCTCGAGTTTTCCGGCATTAAGCATCGAATTCAGGGTCTCGTTGAAGGTTTTTTGAGAGAACGGTTCTGGAAGGACTATCCCGGCCTGGGCTTTGTTGATATAGTCGGCGTAGCCGCAGACGCCGGAACAGATGACCGGTACTCCGGCGGTCATAGCCTCCAGCAGCACCATGCCGGCGCTTTCCCGTAAAGATGGATGCAGAAGCAGGTCGGCGGCGAATAAACATGTTTCCAAGTCCTCGCGAGGCGGCAGGAATTCTGTTATATGGTTGATTTTTAAAGTTTCAGCCAGGCGCTGATATCCGCGGTTCCGGTCACGGCCTATTACTTTGAATTTTAATCGCCGGCGTTCCTCCGAAGGCAGGGAGGCAATAGCTTTCATCGAACGCTTCAAGCCTTTGGTCCGGAATCCGGAACCGATTTGCAGCAGCAGCTTTTCCTCTCCCTGTAAACCCATAGATTCGCGGATCTGGCAACGGACTTTCTGGTAATCCTTCGGGCGCCTGAATTTTTTGTCGACTCCCGGCGGCAGCAGAAACATGCGATCATCTTCGGTATGATGGCAGCGGCGGAAGTCTTTTATCTGGTATGGCGAGATTGTCAGTACGCGGGTCTTCGACGGCGGTGCCAGAACCTTCTGTTCAAGATTCAGGTAGCCACGGCATCTGCGGGTCAGGCGGAACCAGGGGTGGCGATTTTCCCGAACTTCCCGGCTGAAGCAGATATCGGCGGCGTAGTAGATATCCAGCCCCGGCATTTTGTTAAAGCCGACTACTCCGGCGAACTTTTCACGGGCAATATTTAGTTGAAAGTCCCGGACAAAATTAGTGACGGCACCGATATTGGTGAATCCCTTTTCTCCCAGTTCCACGACATTGATTCCTGTCGGGCGCGGCCCATCCCATTTCATGGTGAAGACAGTTATTTCGCATCCTTGCTCTTGGCAATGACGAGCGATTTTCAGCATGTCCCGCTGCAGGCCGCCATGAGGGAAATATTTAAATAAAACGAAAGCAAGATGTTTCATCGGGTGATCTGCTGCTTATGTGAGACTTAATTTTTGATAATATAGTGTCTTGGTTTCTAAATAAAACAAATTAACCCGTCGCGGTTGACAAGCCATGGTTGCCGATTATGTTAATATGCTTGCGAATTTTGAGAACTCCAGCTTGACCCTGTGCGAAGAGTTGTCGCTGCTAAAATGGGCGTGATATAATCTCGTGTGCGGTTGTGGCTGGCATGAACATTTCAGGCTGACGGTCGCTAAAGGTATGGAATAATTAAACAAGGTTTAATCTGGAAGATGAAAACATATTTGCCGAAAGTAGACGAAATTGAACGGAAATGGGTTCTGGTGGATGCCCAGGATCAGGTGCTGGGCAGGCTGGCGACCAGGATAGCCGACACGCTGCGCGGCAAAAACAAGCCGGTCTTCACTCCGCATCTGGATTGCGGGGATTTTGTGGTCGTGATCAACGCTGACAAAGTCCGTATGACCGGTCGTAAGTCCGAGGACAAGCTGTATCAGAATTATTCCGGCTACATGGGCGGACGGAAGGTTTACACCGCCAAGGAAGTCAGAGAGAAAAAACCTTGCCGGATTATTGAAGAGGCTGTTTGGGGGATGCTTCCCAAGGGCAGACTTGGACGCCAGCAGTTCCGTAAGCTTAAGGTGTATGCGGGCGAAGATCATCCGCACGCGGCCCAGACTCCAGAACAGGTGGAATTTTAATACGGCCTATACGAAAAGGTATATCGCTTTTTCCTGAGTTCAGCTTTGTCCTGAAGTGAAATCAGGTTATCTTTAATTTCTGCATCCGGAATGGATTATGATTCGGGATAAGGTTCAAACCAACACAAAATCGGAACTTTAACCCTCTTCTTGGGGGGTATAACAAAATTAATCTCATACAGCCCCCGCTGGGATATGTGTGAGAAATATTCATTTAAGGTTATTATTGTCTAATCGGAGGTTATGCGGAAGATGGCGAAAAAACAGCAGGAATTTCTTGGTGTCGGTCGGCGAAAAGAGGCTTCGGCGCGGGTGCGTTTGACACCCGGCAAGGGCAAGGTGACCGCCAACAAGCGCGAGTTTGAGGATTACTTTCCCCAGGAGGCTTTGCGCGGTTATATACTTCAGCCGCTGATGATGGTTGGAGCCGGAGACTCCTATGACATCAAGGCCAGGCTGAGTGGCGGCGGCGTTTCCGGGCAGGCCGGAGCCCTGCGGCATGGTATTGCCAGAGCTCTGGTGGAAGCCAATCCGGATTATCGTTCAACCTTGAAAGAGAGCGGTATGCTGACCCGTGACGCCCGCGTCAAGGAACGCAAAAAGTACGGACAGCCTGGTGCCCGGAAGCGCTTCCAGTTCTCGAAACGTTGAGGTTGCTCACATGAAAATTGGTGGTGCCGGATGTGGGCTGATCGATTATTTATACCGGGAAGTTGATTTCAGTTCCGAGGCCTTCCGGCGATTCTGTTCGCAGACGGCCGGTGACGGCGGCCTGAAACCCGGCGGCTTGGTTTTCGCGGAAGATCTGGAGAAGTTCGCGGGTTTGCCATTCTCCCGGATTCTGCAAACCATAACCGGCGGTGAAGCGCCTGATGGAGCCAACGTCGGCGGCCCGGCTCTGGTGGCGCTGATTCATTGTGCGCAACTGTTGTCGCCGCACAATATTGACGTGGCTTATTACGGAGCGCGGGGCGATGATTCTCCCGGCCGGAAAGTTTTTGAAACGGCCTCCCAGACGCCTCTGCATGTAGATGGTTTACGTATCAAACCTGACTATCCTACCCCCTCTACAACTGTACTTTCCGACCCCAATGCTCTCGGCGGCAAAGGAGAGCGTACCTTTATCAATACCATAGGCGCGGCGGCCTGTCTTACGGAAGAGGATCTGGATCAGGGTTTTTTTCAAAGTGATATGGTCCTTTTCGGAGGGACCGCTCTCACCCCTAAACTGCATGACAATCTTTTGGTGTTGTTACGGCGCGCCCGTCAGAGCGGGGCGGTTAATGTGGTGTCCACGGTTTACGATTTTCGCAATCAGCAGAAAGCTCCAGAAAAGCCTTGGCCTTTGGGGGAGTCTGAAGAAACTTACCGTTATATTGATCTACTGATTGTCGACCAGGAGGAAGCGCTCAGGCTAAGCGGCCATCCTTCCGTCAAGGCGGCGGCGAAGCAGTTTATGGACTGGGGCACTGGAGCGTTTATTATCACTCAGGGGGCGGAATCGATTCTGTTTCAGGCCAGGGAAGGGGTCTTCGAGGAAATGCCTCTGACTGAGCTGGAAGTATGTAAAGCTGTTGATCGAGACCTGGATGACTGCCCCGAAAAAGCAGGGGACACCACCGGCTGCGGAGATAATTTTGTCGGCGGCGCTTTGGCCGCTCTGGCGATGCGACTGCAACGGGGTGTTAAGCCGGACCTGCCGACTGTTTGCGCCTGGGGGACGGCTTCCGGCGGGTTGGCTCGTTTTTACTTGGGCGGCACCTACATTGAAAAGCATGCCGGAGAAAAACTGGAGCAAGTGCGGCATTATGTCGATGCTTACGCCGAACAGGTGAAAGATCAAGCGCTTATTCGGGAGTGAATGGTTTATCGTTTCTGGTGTCAGGTTTCGGGTTTTCAGGAAAGTCACCTTAACATTGAAACCTGAAACCATGAAGTCTCACATAAGCACGACCGCCGGTGCGATGCGCCTGATACCCCGTAGAAGAAACAGGGAACACTAATAATGAATTTTGAATTCTGAATGTTGAGTTTCGGACAGACCAGACAGTTCCACTTCAAAATTCATCATTCAATATTCAACATTCAGAATT